>DAOUMQ010000118.1:0-2011 GCA_034410425.1 Dehalococcoidales bacterium
ATTGGGGGGGTGATGATGCGGGGGCAGAAGGCGATGGTAACCGCGGTGCGTCGTCCCGGCGGCGGCGTGGCTATGGATACCCAGCTGTTGCCGCCCATCTATTATGGCCGCTGGAGGAAAACGCCGCTGGTACGGGGCGTCATCGTCCTCATTGAGGTGCTGGTGCTGGGTATCAAGACCCTGCTCTACTCGGCCAACGTCTCCCTGGAAGAAGAGGAGGCGCAGATTTCGGGGTGGCTGGTCTGGCTTCTGGTAGCGGCTTCCCTGGGGGTATCGGTCGCCCTCTTCTTTGTGGCCCCCCTTTTCCTGACCAAGTTGCTTGACCCTTATATTGCTTCATCGGTGGTCTTCAGCCTGATTGAGGGCCTCATCCGGGCGGTTATCGTCGTTCTCTATCTGGGAGTGATAGGACTGGTGCCCGATATCAAGCGCTATTTCGCCTATCACGGCGCCGAGCACAAGGCAGTGAACGCCTATGAAGCCGGAGTCCCCCTGGAGGTGGCAGCCGTCAGGAAATACAGCACGGCCCACGTTCGCTGTGGCACCAGCTTTCTCTTTACGGTGATAATCATCGCCGTCATCGTCTTTGCCTTTGTCGGTCTGCACACGTTCTGGCTGCTGGCTTTATCGCGGATTCTGCTGCTACCGGTTATCGCCGCCTTCGCCTATGAGGTTATCTATTTCAGCGGACGCCATGCCGATAACCGCTGGCTCAGGGTTATCATGTTCCCCGGACTTTGGTTGCAGAGGCTGACCACCCGCGAGCCCGATGATGATAAGCTTGAGGTCGCCCTCTCGGCGCTGAGGAAGGTGGTGGAGCTGGACCAGAAAGAGGAGACGGCTCAGCCCTCTAAGTCGGCTTCGGTCAGCTCCTGAAAGAAGCAGGTCTTGTTGCCGGTGTGGCAAACCGGCCCGCTGGCTTTCCCCTTGATTAGGATAGTATCGCTATCGCAGTCCTTCCATATTGAGCGCACCTTGATGATACTGCCCGATGTCTCCCCTTTGTGCCATAGCTCCTGGCGGCTGCGGCTGTAGAACCAGGCTTCGCCGCTGGCCAGCGTCCGGCGCAGTGCTTCTTCGTTCATGTAGGCTACCATGAGCACCTCGCCGCTATCGGCGTCCTGGGCTACGGCCGGGATAAGCCCGTCTTTGTTGAACTTTATATCTTTTATCAACCTCGTCCCCCTTTAGGCTTGCTTGACCAGCTTTCCGCCCACCAGCAGGTCGAAATTCTGGTCCCTGACGCCCCGGCGGCGCAGGAGCGCTTGCTTTCCGCCTATCTCAAAGGGCACTTCTTTGGGCAGGCCCCAGATTGAGGCCCCCCATTCTTTGACCTGCTTGCCGTCAATGAGTAGCTGGCCGGCACCGGAGACAAAGACCTTGCCGTACCTGGCTTCGACGGCAAACTTTTTACCCTTAATCTCAACGACCCATTTCATGTTTACTTCCTCTTAAAGTTTTTATTTGGTAAGCCCTATTATAACATATTGTCTTTTTTCCCACCCGAACCCACCCAAGAGAGGTTCTCTCTCTTACAACTCTCCTTCATCCCCCTATCCCCCCATTTTTAGCTCGTGTCTTACTTCCCACCCAAACCCGCCCTCAAAAGCTCCGCTTCTAAGACTTCTTTCCCCTCCCCTGTGGGCGAAGGTTTCTCGTCCCACCCAGCCCACCCTATAGGGGTTGTACCCCTTTAAGACCATCTATTCCCCACCCCAAAATGAGAAGAGCAAAGAGGTGCAACCTTTCTGGGCGGGTGGGTATGGGAAATAAAACACTGGCTAAAACGGGGAGTGGGAGAAGAAAACCGCAATAAGCTGTAGAACTAACCCAAGGCCAGTCATAATAAGGCAAAAAAGGAGAACACGTTGGCGCATACTTCTTTCGCTTGGATAACCAAGCGCCTTATCATAGTATCGCTTGCCCTTTCGCCTCAAAAACCTGTCTTTAAGTCTGCCTATGCGATATACCCAGTAGTCTTCTGCATTAGGGACTGGTGAAAAGGGGTTGT
>DAOUMQ010000119.1:0-2407 GCA_034410425.1 Dehalococcoidales bacterium
CTCCTTCGAAGTAGGCGGTGCCGGCGGACTGCTCTTTGACCTCCAGCCCGTGGCCTTCGGGGCCGAAGAAGGTCACGGCGCGCTTGACTATCTCTTCCGGGGTCAGCTTGGTTTTGGCCGTCATTTTAATCATTTTACTTCTCTCTTTATTGATATTTAAGAGCCTAAACGCCGCCGCTAAAGCCAGGCGCTTTGACCATCAGGACGGGAACGCCGCTGGCCCTGAAGACCTTGTCGGCGACACTGCCGTGGGCCCATCGGCTGATGCCGCCGCGGCCATGACTGGATATGATAATCAGGTCGCACTTCTGGTTGGTGGCGTAGAGGATGATTTCCTCGGCGGGTTTGCCTAAGAGCACCTCGGTGAGCACCTTGATTCCTTTAGCCTCTAGCGCCTTGGCTATCTTGTCTAAGTATTTTTGGGCCTGCTTCTCTTCCTTGCCCACCGCCTCGGGGACCAACCTCTCCCCTGGAGCAGGCGACAGCCGCTCCGCCAGCGGCTCGGTGTAGCCCTCTACCACCCTGTAGCCGGTGACACGCTCGGTGACGCTGACCAGGATGACCTGCTCGGCGCCGCAGCCCGTGGCCAGCTCCTCCACGTGGGGAAGGACGCACTCGGCTGGCTTGGAGCCATCCAGCGGGACCAGGATCTTCTTATACATTTTGCCCCTTTCCTATGAGAGTTTAATTAGAGGGTATCTTAAACTAATAGTAGCAGATGTTAGCTGGTCAGCCAACCACCATCGATGACGACAGCCGCGCCGCTGATGTACTCGGCTTCTTCGGAGGCCAGAAAGACGGCCAGATTGGCGATCTCCTCCGGTTTGCCCAGCCTGCCCTTGGGGATTCTGAGCAGCACCGGCTCAAGCTGGCCGCTCTCCTTAGCCCCTTTGGTCATATCGGTATCTACCGCTCCCGGGCAGATGGCGTTGACGTTTATCCCCTTGGCAGTCAGCTCCAGCGCCAGCGCCTCGGTCAGGGCCATGACCCCGCCCTTGGAGGCCGTGTAATGAGCAATCAGGGGGAAGGCGATACCGCATCCCCCCGACGATATCGAGGCGATATTGACAATGCGCCCCCACCTATTCTTAATCATCTCTTTGGCCGCCGCCCGGGCGCAGAGAAACTGCCCTTTGAGATTGACGCCCAGAGTTTTATCCCAGTCCTCGTCGGTGAGCTCAAGGAAGGGCTTGTAGGAGAGAATACCGGCATTATTGACCAGTATGTCCAGCTTGCCGAAGGCGTCTACCGTTTTCTTGACCATGCCTTCTACATCGGGGGTGGAAGTCACGTCGCACTTAACCGCCAGCCCTTTTCGGCCCAGCTTCTCGATTTCTTTAACCACCTGCTGGCAGTCTTCCTGGCTGATGTCGCTCACCACCACGTCAGCCCCTTCTTTAGCCAGAGCCAGGGCAATGGCACGACCGATACCCCGTCTGGAGCCGGTAACGATAGCTGTTCTACCTTCCAGTTTCATTTTCAGCCCTCCCGTAGTGCTTTTTAAATGCCCCGGTCGGTGCCTCTATTTACCCGCCTCTGGCTCTTTTTCGATTATGTTGCCGCAGCCGCACTCACATGGACCCCCGGTGGCGCAGGACTGGCAGCAGTAGACTGTTCCCTCTTTCTGGTAGCCTCCATCGACAACGGTACAACCGCATACCGGACAAATATGCTCTGCCATTCTTAAATCACCTCCTTTCCTTACCTTATACGGCCAAATACGACCAAGCCTGGTCGCTGCCGCTAGTAACAATAATAGCCAGCGGGCGATTACGAAGTCATAAAATGGGAGGGGAAAAGATTACAGAATTATGACATTAGAGGCTATCGTCTATTGAAGGGGACTTAAGCTCTGGCTTTGGGCTTTAGAGGCAGGGTAAAGAAGAAGGTGGAGCCCTTTCCCGGCTTTGATTCGACCCATATCCGCCCGCCGTGGGCTTCCACCAGCCGCTGGCAGACCAGCAGCCCCAGCCCTACCCCCCTGGTCCCCTTGGGCCGGAACTCCTCCAGGCGCTGGAAGGGGGCGAAAAGCTTGGCCTGGTCGGCGGGGGCTATGCCGATACCCTGGTCGCTGACCCCGATAACCAGGTATTCCTTATCGGTCTTGACCGAGACCTTTATCTCGCCTCCCTGCGGCGAATACTTGACCGCGTTTTCCAGGAGGTTATAGAGGATGCGCTCCAGCCTTAACGGGTCGGCGTGGAGCGGGGGGACTTTGGGGGGGATAGCCAGGGTAAAATCATGGGCTGAGGACTGGTGCTTTATCTCCTCGACGGCGTTTTCAATCACTTTTTTGACCTCAATAGCTTCGGCGTGGAGGACGAGGCGCTCCGCTTGGGCCCGGGATAGCTCCAGGAGATTGCCCAGCAAATTGGCCAGCAAATCCGCCTCCGAGGCGGCGTCCTGG
>DAOUMQ010000120.1:0-3976 GCA_034410425.1 Dehalococcoidales bacterium
GCCGGAGTCGATGGCGATTACCGTCGGCGATGTCAAGATCGGCCGGGGCAGACCGGTAATGATGGCCGGGCCCTGCGCCGTGGAAAGCGAGGAACAGGCCCTGACCATCGCCCGCCTGGTGAAGAAAGGCGGGGCTAAAGTTTTCCGCGGCGGCGCCTTCAAACCCAGGACCTCGCCCTACAGCTTCCAGGGGCTGGGGGAAGAGGGCTTGAAGATACTGGCCAAGGTGCGCCAGGAGACGGGACTATTAATCGTAACCGAGGCTACCGACCAAACCAATCTGGAGCTGGTGGAAAAATACGCCGATATCAGCCAGATTGGGGCCAGGAACATGCACAACTATTCCCTGCTGCGCCACGCCGGCCACGCCTCAAAACCAGTCCTGCTCAAGCGCAGCTTTGCCGCCACCATTGAAGAACTGCTGATGTCGGCGGAATACATCACCTCGGAGGGCAACAACCAGGTCATCCTCTGTGAACGGGGCATACGCACCTTCTCCGATAACACCCGGAACACCCTGGACTTGAGCGCCATCCCCGCCATCAAGGAAGCCAGCCACCTGCCCATCATCGTTGACCCCAGCCACGCCGCCGGCCGCCGGGACTACGTTATCCCACTATCCAAAGGCGCCATCGCCGTCGGCGCCGACGGCCTGCTGGTGGAGGTTCACCACGATCCGGCCCACGCCCTCTCCGACGGGATGCAGTCCCTCTACCCGGAGCAGTTCACCGAACTAATGAAGGAGATAAATAACCTAATCAGATGACGCTAAAATACACCATCAAATTAAAGGCAGTCAGGCAATGCCCGCTGGTGGTCGGTGACGGCGTCTTGGAGCGGCTGGAACAATATTTTGACTTCAGCGGCTACTCGGCAACCGTGCTCATCACCGATGCCACCGTCAAAGGGCTCTACGGAGATGGTCTACTTCAGGCGCTAGAGTCAGCGGGCAAGAAGCCGCAACTTTTAACCCTGCCGGTGGGAGAGAAGGCCAAGTCGCTGGGCACGGTGGAGCGGGGCTACCGCTTCCTGCTGGAGAAGAAAGTAGACCGCAAGGGACTGATATGCGCCCTGGGGGGCGGTGTTGTCGGCGATGTCGCCGGCTATATTGCCGCCAGCTACCTGCGCGGGATTGACTATATTCAACTGCCCACCACCCTCCTCGCCCAGGTGGACAGCAGTATCGGGGGCAAGGTGGGAGTCAATTTCAGCGGTAAGAAGAACATGGTCGGCAGTTTCTACCAGCCCCGAGCCGTTATCAGCGATGTCTCCCTGCTAAAGACTCTGCCCCCCGCCGAGATGAGAAACGGCCTGGCCGAGGTGGTAAAATACGCCCTGGCTATGGACGAGGGGCTTTTCCGCATCCTTGATAAAAAAGATAAAGGGGAATTCAGCACCGCCGAGCTGGTAGATATCGTCCGGCGCTGTGGCGCTCTGAAAGCGGCTATAGTGGAGGCTGACGAGACCGAGCGGAGCGGGCAGAGAGCCATATTGAACTTCGGGCATACCGTCGGCCACGCCCTGGAAGCGGTGACCGGATTCAAAAAGTTGAGTCACGGCCAGGCGGTAGCGGTGGGCATGGTGGCCGCCGCCAGGGTAAGCCAGGAGACGGGTCGTCTCGGGGCAGACAGCGTTGACAGCATCGAGAGGCTGTTATCAAGGCTAGGTCTGCCCACCAACTGCCCGGGGGTAAAACCCGATGATTTAATCAGCGCCATCTGCTTTGACAAGAAAACAACCCTGGGCAAGACGGGCTGGGTCTTGCTGGAGGGCATGGGCAAAGGGGTGGTCAACCAGCCGGTAGAAGAGAGTATAATCAGAAAAGTACTCAGGGGGATATGCCAATGAAAATTCTGGTGATTAACGGCCCCAACCTGAATATGCTGGGCAAAAGAGAAGCCAAGCACTACGGCAGCGATAGCCTCAAAGCCATTGAGCAGGCGCTCACCAAGAAGGGGAAGGCGCTGGGCTGCGAGCTTGAGTTCTTCCAGACCAACCATGAGGGTGGGCTTATCGACTTTATCCAAGAGAAGAGCCGAGGCGCCGATGGCATCCTGATTAACCCCGGTGCCCTCACCCACTACGGCTACTCCCTCCATGACGCCCTGCTCGATTCGGGACTGCCCATGGTCGAGGTGCACCTTTCCGATATAAAGAGCAGAGAGGAATGGCGGCGGCTATCGGTCATCGCCGACCTGGCTATCCGCCAGATCAGGGGACTTAAAAAACAGGGCTACCTGCTGGGGCTGGAGACCCTGGTCGAGCACATCAGGGGTGGAGAGGGCAAGTGAGAGTAAGCATAACGCCGTCGCCGTTAAAGGGAGAGGTAACAGCGCCGCCCTCCAAGAGCTATAGCCACCGGGCGGTGATACTGGCCTCGCTGGCGGCGGGGGAAAGCGTCATCAAGGAGCCTCTGCTGGCCGACGACACCCTCCACACCATTGACGCCTGCCGCTCCCTGGGGGCTGATATCAGGCAGGACGGAAATAGACTTTTGGTCAGCGGCACTGGCGGCAAAATCAGCGCTACTGATGGCCAGAGGATTCTGGCCGGCAACTCGGGGAGCACCATCCGCATGATAGCCCCCCTGGCGGCTCTAAGCCAGTCCCGGGTCGTCCTCGACGGCGACAGCCGCCTGCGCCAGCGCCCCATGGACGATTTGCTCTCGGCGTTAGATAGCTTGGGAATTAGCGCCCGCTCCCTGGGCAACAACGGCTACCCGCCCCTTGAGATCCAGGGGGAAAATTTTAGCGGCGGCGAGGTCACCATCGGCGGGGAGGTAAGCTCCCAGCACATCAGCGCCCTGCCCATGGTCTCCCCCTGTACCAGGGAGGGAATTAAAATCAATATTTCCGGCGGGCTCGGCTCCCGCCCTTATATTGATATAACCCTTGACGCCATGCGCGCCTTCGGCGTTGAGGCGGTGAACAAAGACTACAAGCAGTTCCTGGTCAAAGGCGGCCAGGGATACCAGGCCAGGCGATACCGCATAGAGGGGGACTACTCCTCAGCCGCCTACTTCTTTGCCGCCGGCGCTATCGGCGGCCAGCCGCTAACGTTAGCCAACCTGAATAATAACTCCGTCCAGGGGGATAGACACCTTTTGAATATCCTCGCCGAGATGGGGTGCTCGGTGGCAGAGCAGAAAGATAGAATAACCCTCTCCCGCAATAGAGAGCTTAAAGGCGTCAGCGTTGATATGGCTGATTACCCCGACCTGGTGCCCACGGTGGCGGTGGTGGCCGCTTACGCTAAAGGCAAAACGGAGATGAGCAATATCGGGAGATTAAGGTTCAAAGAGAGCGACCGCCTTGCCACTACCGCCGCCGAGCTGTCCAGGATGGGCATCAAGTGCGGTGTCAGTGATGATAGCCTGGTTGTCTACGGCGGCAAGCCGGAGGGCGCTGAAATCAATGCCCACAACGACCACCGCCTGGCGATGAGCCTGGCCGTCGCCGCCCTCTTCGCTGAAGGCGATTCCACCATCAACGGCGCCGAGGCGGTGAACAAGTCCTACCCCAAGTTCTTCGCCGACCTGAAAAAATTGGGGGCAGAAATAGAGGAGCTATCATGAACATCGTTCTTCTCGGCATGAGGGGCTCCGGCAAGACCACGGTGGGTAGAATCCTGTCCCAGAAACTGGGGGTGGACTTTATCGAGATGGACGAGCTGATTACCCGGAAAGCGGGACTTTCCATACCTGAGATTGTGGCCAAGTACGGCTGGGCAAAATTCAGGGAGATAGAAGATGAGATAACCAGCCAGGTCGCTGGAAGAGATAATATCATCAATGCCAGCGGCGGCGGGGTAATAACCGAAGCCGGAAACACCGCCCGGCTCAAGGAAAACGGGGCGCTGGTCTGGCTCACCGCCAGCGTTGCTACCTTATTAAAGCGCATCGGAAAAGACACCACCAGACCATTGCTTGCGGGCCGAACGCAAAGGGAAGACTTAGAGATAACGTTTAAAGAACGAA
>DAOUMQ010000121.1:0-2188 GCA_034410425.1 Dehalococcoidales bacterium
CTCCGACCTGCTGACCATAGGCACCCCCCAGCAGGTGAAGGACTACGTCAAGAACCTCATTGATACCTGCGCCAAGGGCGGCGGCTACATCGTCAGCAACGGCGCTTTCTTCGACCAGGCCAAGGCGGAGAACGTCCCCGCTATAGCCGATGCCACCCTGGAGTACGGCAAGGTATATTAATAGGGCCAGATTGTAAGAGTGGCACCCCGGGGCAAAGCCTTTTTGTCTCGGGGTTGCTTTTTTGGTAGACTTTCAGGTAACTAAGACACCGAGGAGTGAGGACATGCCCGTAATCCGCGATATCCCCTTGAACTTACCGAGCCGGGAGGTACTGCGCCGGCAGGGGTTCAGGGGGGGTTCCAGGGTCAGGCCCGAGATTAAGAGCCAGATTACCGAGATACTGGCCACTGTCAAAAAGACGCACCTCCTGGAGCCGGCTGTTACCTATGAAACCTACACCATAGCCGGGATGGCTCCAGAACGGATATCGCTGGAGGGTGGCAAAGCCATAGAGGGGCCCCTGCTGGCGGCAATCTTCCCCGAGGCCAAGGAGCTTGCCGTTATCGTGGCCACCATCGGCCCCGGGCTGGAAAAACAGGTAACCGCTTATACCAGCCGCGGCCAGCATCTGCGGGGGACGCTCTTGGACGGCATCGGCAGCGCCGCCGTAGACACCTTGGTTCCCCAGGCCCTGAAATCTATCGCTGACGAAGTTTCCGCAAAAGGCTATGAGATAAGCAGTCCGGTGGTGCCGGGTATGCCCGGTTTCCCCCTCACCGAGCAGTGGAACTTATTAGAGCTGGCTAAAGCGGAGAGAATCGGGGTGAGCCTGACCGCCTCGGGGGTGATGATTCCCCAAAAGTCGACCTCTATGGTCATCGGCATAGGGCCCAAAATGACAAGATGGACGCAGGCTGAGGTTTGTCGGCGGTGTAGTCTTAAAGAAAGCTGTCCCTACCGGGTTACCGATTGACTTCCTGAGGCTGTTACTTTATCTCCAGCCTTCTTGACGGGGACGCCTCTATAAGCTCCAGGAAGACTTCTACCAGCTCGGGGTCAAACTGGGTTCCGGCACAGCGTTTCAACTCGTCGAGGGCGTCCTGCGCCGATAGCTGCTCGCGGTAGGGGCGGGGGGAGGTCATGGCGTCGTAGGCATCGGCTATAGCCAGGATGCGGCCCTCTATGGGGATGCTATCGCCCTTTAGACCGGAGGGATAGCCCTTGCCGTCATAGTGTTCGTGGTGGTGGAGGATAGCCGGCAGGCAGTTGACCAGGTCGATGATGTGCCTGAGTATCTCCACGCCGAGCTGGGGGTGGACTTTAACCGGCTCCCATTCCTTATCGGTCAGCGGCCCCTCTTTGCTCAAGATAGAATCGGGGATGCCGACCTTGCCTATGTCGTGCAGCAGGCTGGCGGCGCGAATGGTGGCTACCTTGTCCGGGGGCAGGTTGAGCGCCTCAGCCACGGCTACCGAGTATTCGCTGACCTTCCGGGAATGGCCGTAGGTGTAGTGGTCTTTGGCGTCGACGGTAGCAGCCAGGGCGTAGATGATACTCAAGGCCCTCGGCCTCGCCTCCAGCTCTGTGTTTACATCGGGCGTTTCCTCTTTTTTGGCTAAATCCGAGGATAGGCAGGTTCTGTTTCTTCCTGATTGTTTAGCCCGGTACAGGGCGGCATCGGCGCGGGCGATGATTTCCTCTTTCATCACGCCATCGGCTGGCCAGCTGGCGATACCGATGCTGACCGTTATCGGCATTGCCCGGAAGCTCGTTTTTGACTCTATTGTTTTACGGATACGCTCGGCTACTCTGGTAGTGGCGTCGAGCGAGCTTGAGTTCGGTCGTCTTCATCTCCCCGAGATTGACCTGCCCGAAGGGGTGAGCGCCGACCAGTTCCTGGCTGACCTCTGTTATCGTAATCTCCCGCAATACTACCCCAATCCTGCTCCGGAAATTAGGGCGAGGCTTGACTATGAGCTTGAGGTGATAAAAAAGACCCAGTTTGCCAATTACTTTCTTGTTGTCTGGGACATCATCTCCTTTGCCCAAAAGCAGAACATTTTATATGGGGTCAGGGGCAGTGCTGCTGCCAGCATTGTCCTTCGCTGTCTGGGTATCACTGACGTAGACCCCATTGAACATAAGCTCGTCTTTGAGCGCTTTCTCAACGTTGAGCGCCAGGAGACG
>DAOUMQ010000122.1:0-2204 GCA_034410425.1 Dehalococcoidales bacterium
GAAGTGTTAGAAGCGCAGCTTTTGAGGGTGGGAGGGTGGGAAACAAAACGCCCTCTAAAAACTAGGCTACACCTCCCCTTAACCCCCCCCTTTGACCCTTGTTTATCTTCCCACCCAGCCCGCCCACTAAAGGCGGCGGGCGGGAAAAGATATAAAATTCTAACCCCCGACCTGAAAGAAAGGCCGCGCCCTGGGCACATAGCCCTCGGCCATTTGATGTTGGCGGGGCTTATTAGCCACCGCTTCCTCAATCGACTCTTTTAAGCCCTCTCCGGAAATACCACCGCGCAGGGGTGTTTTAAGGTCTACTTCGTAGTCGCTCAAAAGACAGGGGCGGAGCTTGCCGTCGGCGGTCAGCCGCAGACGGTTGCAGTTGAAGCAGAAATGCTCGCTCACTGGGGTGATAAAGCCGATGGTGCCCCTGGCTTGAGCCAAGCGGAAATACTTGGCTGGACCGTTGCCGATACTGGGCAGGCAGGGCTCAAGCTCTCCCAGGAGCTCCAGCCGCCTTTTCATGTCGGCGGCGGAGACAAAGCCCGCCGGCGCGGTCTCGCCAGCTAAGGGCATAAGCTCAATAAAGCGGACATGCCAGTCCTCGGCGATGGTCTTATTAGCAAAATCTAAAAGCTCGTCATCGTTAATGCCGGCCATAACCACCACATTGAGCTTGACCGGCTCCAGCCCAGCTTCTTTAGCGGCCTCGATTCCTTCCAGCACCTGGCTAAGACTGCCACCGCTGCGGGTAATAAGCGTAAACCTCTCCGCTTTAAGGGTGTCCAGGCTGATATTGACCCGCCGCAGTCCGGCCGATTTTAGCTCGGCGGCATAACGACTAAGCAAGGTGCCGTTGGTGGTCAGTGAAATATCGTTGATGCTCTCTATCCGGGAAAGCATCTCCACCAGCTCAGGCAGTCCTGACCTCACCAGCGGCTCGCCGCCGGTAAGGCGGAGCTTATCTATCCCCAGCTCGGCGGCGGCGCGGGCAATAGTATAGATTTCCTCATAGCTCAAGATGTCATCATGGGACATCAACTGGACGCCGCCGGGGGGCATGCAGTAGATACAGCGCAGGTTACAGCGGTCGGTGACCGAGATGCGCAGATAGTTTATGGGGCGCTGGAAAGAATCGGAAAGTCCGGTCATGGTAATACTCTCTACGGCTATTATACATGAAAGTGCCAGTGATAAGCTATAAGGGGTTGATATGTGAAGGAAAGGAGACTAGAATACTTTACAACGCAATGAGAAATATGATTGCCAAACGCGAGGGTATTGTAATATCTATAGGCTTCCTTCTGGCGATAATTCTGTCTTTATCTGCTTGTGGACCCGGGCAAATATCTGATTCTACTACGCCTACCTCTGAAACACCTGCTCCAAGCACCCTTTATGCTGAGGTATCTAACGGCGTCTACGTTATCCAAGTAATTGAAGTAGAACGAACATCCACATGGGACGTCAATACTGTTCCGGAGGATCCAGATGATATCTTTATTGTTGTAACCTATGAGACCACGGATCCTGCTCTTCTAGCAGAAGACTTAGATATAAGTGAATGTGGAGAACTTAGATCTTCAACTGGTCAATATTGGGAAGCCACTATTCTTGTAAAAGGTCGCGGAGTAATTAATGGCGAGCAAGTTGCTTCTAATACATGCGTGTTTGTTGTTCCGAAAACTGCTGTAGGTTTATCGTTTGTCGTTAACGGTTATCCACCCGTGCCAATAAACTTTAATTGACCAACAGGCTTGCAACTAATAAAACGCAATTTTCAAGGACAAAAAAGGAGCTGCCAACCACCTTATTACTAAAAAACTGTTGGCGGCCAAATCTTTTAAGTACCTCCCTGGCCTTTCCCTCTTATAGCCGGTACTTACTCTTCTTTAGCAAGCGGCTTGCCTGCCGGGCGGCCTTGCCCCGGTGGCTCACCCGGTTCTTAACCTCCGGAGACAGCTCGGCCATTGTCCTCTCCAGCTGGGGGATGTAGAAAACGGGGTCATAGCCGAAGCCGTTCTCCCCTTTAGGCTCCAGGGCGATAAGCCCCTGGCACTCACCGTGGCAAAACTCGACCTTGCCCTCAGGGGTGGAGATGGCGATAACACAGCGGAAACGCGCCGTGCGCCTCTCCGGGGGCACCCCTTCCAGCTTAGCTAATAAATAATCGACCCTATCCTTGTCCGAAGCGCCCTCGCCGGCATAGCGCG
>DAOUMQ010000123.1:0-3596 GCA_034410425.1 Dehalococcoidales bacterium
AGGGCAGGAACTGGCCGGCGAAGTTGGAGCCGCCGCCGATGCAACCGACGATAATATCGGGGTAGGCGTCATAGGCAGCCAGGTCGAAGTGGCCGTGCCCGCTGTGAGCTATCAATATGGTCTTTGATTTACCTTCCTTCTTGCACTTAAGGGCTTCGTCAATAGCTACTTTCAGGTCGTGGCAGGGCTCAGGGCCGGTGATGATACCCTCGGTGCGGGCGAACTTTATCCCGGCCTCAAAGACCTTGGTCTGCGGCTCCGCCTGGGCTTCGACCAGGCCCAGCTTATGGAGGTGGCAGATGATGGGCGCCATGCCGTGATAGCGCAGTCCGCCGGCGTGAATCGGGGGCGGAACAAAGGTATGCCCCAGGGTGTACATCTTGAGCAGGGGGGTCAAGCCCACCAGGTCGCCGAAGTCATAGGTGTAGAGTCCCTTGGTAACGGTGGGGCAGCTCTCCGGCTCGACGCAGATAATGCGCATATCCGGTTTCTTACCGCTAATCTTGTCCCTTATCCAGGGCAGGAACTGGCCGGCGAAGTTGGAGCCGCCGCCGATGCAACCGACGATAATATCGGGGTAGGCGTCAGCCATCTCCATCTGCTTTCTGGTCTCCTCGCCGACGATGGTCTGGTGGAGCAGGACATGGTTGAGCACGCTGCCCAGGGAGTAGTGGGTGTCGTCGCGGCCGACGGCATCCTCCACCGCCTCGCTGATAGCCAGCCCCAGGCTCCCCGGACAGTCGGGCCACTTGGCCAGCATATCCCTTCCCGCTTTGGTGTCCTTGCTGGGGCTGGGGACGCAATTAGCCCCCCAGACCTCCATGGCGATGCGGCGATAGGGCTTCTGGTCATAGCTAATCCTGACCATATAGACCTTGATTTCAATATCGAATAAGGCACCCGCCAGGGCCAGGGCGCTGCCCCACTGCCCGGCGCCGGTCTCGGTGGTTATACGCTTGATGCCCTCCATCTTGTTGTAATAGGCCTGGGCTACCGCCGTGTTGGGCTTGTGGCTCCCCGCCTGGTTCGTCCCCTCGTACTTGTAGAAGATTTTAGCCGGCGTATCCAGGGCCTTCTCCAGCCGCCGCGCCCGGTGCAAAACGGTCGGCCTCCAGGTGCGGTAGATTTCCAGCACCTCGTCAGGGATTTCAATCCAGCGCTCGGTGCTTACCTCCTGCATGATAAGGCCCATGGGAAACAGCGGCGCTAAGTCATCGGGGCCTATCGGCTTTCCCGTGCCCGGGTGCAACACCGGCGGCAGGGGCTCGGGCAAATCAGCCTGGATGTTATACCACTTGGTCGGCATGTCCTTCTGGTCTAAAAACCACATTGACCTTTCCATACTTTGTCCTCCTTTTGTTTTTGATTTGATAAGGCTAGTATCCTATTTCCACAGGCCCGGCGCGGGGCCACCGCCACGGCAGAATAAACATAGGCTACCCCCTTAAATCTAAAAACCCTCTCGCCTTAAAGGGGCGAGAGGGTTTACTCGCGGTGCCACCCTTCTTGGCCAGTTGCTGGCTGACCATCTCTTTCGGGTACTATAAGAGAATTCTACTCCTAAAATACCCTGGGGTGTGATAACGCTCCCCCGGCGGCAAAGCCTACTCGTCTAGACTTTCGGTTTGCAGCTCCCAAGTCCATTCGGCTTTAAGCTTTAAGGCATCGGCTCTCACCTTGGCCCCCGACTCTCTGTAGCCCCGCTTTAAAGCCTACTAGTCTTGCTCACCGCCTTTACGCTATATATTGTCGCCCGATTATATTCTAATATTCACCATATGTCAACAACAAAGCTCACTGCCGGCATAAAACAAAGGGGGAGACACTTGTCAACCAAAGCGATAGGGAATATAATACCGCCAAATGGTCAAGGGTTATCTTCTCATCAAGCTGGTTCCAGGGCTGGAAGAAAGCGCCCTCTCCCAGATTCGGGCCACTTCCGGAATCACCGATTTGAACCTCGTCTTCGGGCAGTGGGACGCCATAGCCACCGCCGAAGCCAAGACCCTGTTTGAACTGGCCAAGGTAATCGTCGGCGAAGTGCGTAGTGTCCAGGGAGTCCAGGACACCACTACGCTGGTGCAGGGCGAACTCTAGGCGAGGCTATTTTTAGCCGAAAAGGGACAAGAGCATGCCGCCCGTAGTTTCTATTATCGGTAAATCAAAGTCAGGCAAGACAACCCTCCTCGAAAAGCTCATCGGGGAGTTGAAATCGAGGGGCTACCGGATAGCCACGGTAAAACATGCCCCCCAGGAATCAAGCTTTGACGAGCCGGGCAAGGATAGCTGGCGCCACACTAAAGCCGGCAGCGAGGCTACGGTGCTCAGCTCACCGGATAAGCTGGTCTTAATCAAGCCCGCCAGCGCTGACACCAGCCTCGAGCAGATAGCCCGTCTCCTCGGCGAGGACTATGACATCATCCTGACCGAGGGCTTCCGCCAGGGCAATGCCCCCAAGATAGAGGTCCACCGCCAGCAGGTCGGCCCACCCCTGGCCTCGGTTAAAAAGCTCATCGCCATCGCCACCGATGAGCCCCTGGAGACCAAGACCAGGCAGTTCTCCCTGGAGGATATCAAGGGCTTAGCCGACTTTCTGGAGCAGGGTTTTATAAGGCCCCAGAGAGAGCGGGTCACCCTCTACGCAAACAGTACCCCCATAGCCTTGAGCGGCTTCCCCAGGCAGATTATCAGCAATGTCTTGATGGCTTTGGCTACTAGCCTTAAGGGAGTGGGCAAAATCAAAAGCCTGGAGATTTTCTTAAAGAAGTCCGATTGACCAAAGCCCCGCCCCTTTTTTAGCTCAAGTTCTTTCTTCCACCCACCCACCCAAAAGAGGCTGGTGCCTCTCTTCCACTCTTTTATCCCTCCCCTCCCCCTTTTTGGCTTTTGTCTATCTTCCTACCCACCCTATAAGGCTGGTTAAGCGAGACCTTCGTGGGAGGGCGGGTCGGGAAGAAAAACCCCCCAAAATAGAGTTTTAGAGGTGAAACCTATGAGGGCGGGCCGGGTGGGACGCAAAACACCTGTAAAAACGAGGGGGCAAAGGGGCAAACGGATGGTATAGAGAGCAAAACCTGATGGGCGGGATTTAGGTGGGAAAGAAAAACGTTGGGGGGAGGTGGAGAAAAGGCGTTGTCTACCCACCCCCACCGTGCTAAAATCTCCCAAGAGGGCACAAGTGGGCAACACCGAGCCGATAGAAGAACTGCACCTGCGCCAGCTTACCATCGACGATGCGTTGTTCAAGCTTGACCGCTACCTGAACGACGCCTTCATGGCCGGCCTTAGCCAGGTAAAAATAATCCACGGCAAGGGGACAGGGGCCCTGCGCCAGGCTGTCCGCGAGCAACTGGCCCGGCACCCACTGGTCAGGGCGTACCGCCCCGCTATCTACGGGGAAGGCGGCGAAGGGGTCACCATTGTCGAGCTGGCCCGCAGGTAATCGTTTGAAAGCGGAGCGCTTTTTAGCTATAATAGCCATACTTTCAAGCCGTGGTGAGTGTCGCCTAGTGGTCTAAGGCGCCAGGTTGTGGCCCTGGAGAACGAGGGTTCAAATCCCTCCACTCACCCCAACCAAGCAAGCGCCTATAGCTCAG
>DAOUMQ010000124.1:0-7811 GCA_034410425.1 Dehalococcoidales bacterium
GAACTAAGGAACTAAGAAAAAAGTACCTCGCCGACCTTAGGGGGCCTCTTGACCAGCTGAAGAAGTTCGGGACGACCTTCGTTACCGTTTCCTCCATAGAGAGCGGGGACTCGCCGGTAAAAAACTGGGGAGGGGTAGCCGTGGTTGATTTTCCCGATGCTAAACCCATCGGCGCCGAGGCGGTGAGAGACCACTGGTTGAAGAGGGCTAGCTGCTATCTGTGTCCTATTGGCTGTGAAGCAATTATGAAAGAAGGCACCGGTGAATATAAATATCAGGCAGGCTGTCATCGGCCGGAGTATGAGACATCGGCTATGTTTGGCAGCGATTGTCTCAACGACAATGTTGAATCAATAATCAAGGTAAACGATATCTGTAACCGCTACGGGGTTGATACCATCTCTGCCGGAGCCATCATTGCCTTCGCCATGGAATGCTATGAGAAAGGGCTCATCAATAAAAAGGACACCGACGGCATTGAAATGACCTGGGGAAACCA
Organism: Dehalococcoidales bacterium; assembly: GCA_034410425.1. Classification (GTDB taxonomy): domain Bacteria; phylum Chloroflexota; class Dehalococcoidia; order Dehalococcoidales; family BS750m-G39; genus DUEC01. Next base: position 500 of record DAOUMQ010000124.1, read on the forward strand.
TAGAGCCATAGTGGCCATGACCGAAAAACTGGCTAAAAGGGAAGGCTTCGGTGACATATTGGCTGACGGAGTGAAATCAGCCGCCGAGAAAATCGGCAAGGGCGCTGATGAATATGCCATACACGTTCGGGGACAGGAGATTCCCGCCCACAACCCCATCGCTGGTTTTGCTTTAGCCACTACCTACATCACCAACGCCACCCCCGCCCGCCATACTCAAGGCTCTGAGGAGCATCATATTGATGGACTATTACCCAAATTCAACAAGCAGTCATTCAGCGGCCGGGGGCAGGTATACCGGAAAGGCAGCAACTTCCAGCACTTCTTGATGGCTTCCGGGTTCTGTCTCTTTGTCTACAACGCCTTACCTCATGTCGATGCCGTCATCGAGTTTATGAGGGCCGTTACCGGCTGGGATGTAACCATCGACGAGCTGGTATTAACCGGGGAGAGAATCGGCAATATCCGGCAGGCCTTTAACATTCGCGAAGGGATTAACCCCCTGCCCTACCAAATATCAGGCCGGCTATTGGGCAAGCCGCCGCTAGAAGCGGGACCCCTGGCCGGGGTTACCGTCGATGAAGAGACCATGGTCAGGGAATACCTGGCCGCCATGGACTGGGACCAGAAAACAGCCCGACCCAGCAATAAGAAACTAAAAGAACTTGGTCTGGAGGATGTTGCTCAAGAACTCGGCTAATAACAGACTCCAGGCTTATCATTGAAAGGAGGTAACATCATTAATGAGTAGCCTGGAGGGTAAGGTGGCCATAGTTACCGGCACTGCCAGCAAGAGAGGCATGGGGCATGCCATTGCCCTGCGACTGGCCAGGGAGGGGGCTGACCTGGTCATTACCGATAAGTATCCAGCCCCCCAGAGCCTTTTCCCCGGTGACGAGGGGTGGGGTGGTCTTGAAGCTGAGGTCGCCGAAATAGAAGCCCTGGGCAGGCAAGCCATAGCCCTGGTGCTGGATATAAGCAATAGTAAAGACGTTGATGCCATGGTGAACAAGACCTTGGAGAGATTCGGCAGGATTGATATCCTGGTTCATTGCGCCGCCATCCGCGGCCCGGTGGGAAAGCCGGCTGTTGAACTTTCCGAGAAAGACTGGCGGGATATCCTAGACGTCAACACCACCGGTTCTTTTCTCATTGCCAAAGCGGTGGCCAAGAGCATGATTGCCCGCGGCGAGGGCGGCCGTATTGTGCTTATCGCCTCAATGGCGGGGACGCACGGCGTTGCCGGGAGCGTTGCCTATAGTGTCTCTAAGTACGGAGTCATCAGCTTGGTGAAAACGCTGGCCCTGGAGCTGGGGCGGTATAAGATAAACGTCAACGCCATTAATCCCGGCGCCGTCATCACCAACCTGAGGGACGAAGCCTTTGCCAGAATGGCCAAGGAACAGGGCATCACCTGGGACGAAGCCAGGGAAAAGGACTACCAGAAGATGGGCGCTCTCATACCGCTGGGCCGGCTCGGTAGCACTGAAGAAGTCGCCGACCTGGCCTATTTCCTGGTTTCAGATATGTCCACCTATATTACCGGAGAAGCCATCGGCATCAGCGGCGGTCTTACCTAAAGTAACGCTATCAAGGTAGTTTGATGGACGCGATATTTGACTTCGTCAAAAACTTTACCCAAACCAGCTATGAGGATATCCCCGGCCCGGCCGTAGAAGCGGCCAAGAAGGAAGTCCTGGATAGCCTGGCCACAGCCTTGGGCGGTTCGTCGCAGGCGGGCGTTGGCGAGCTGGTGGCTATGGCTAAGGAGTGGGGAGGCAATGAGCAGAGCACCATTATCGCCTATGGACTCAGGTGCCCGGCCCCGAACGCCGCTCAGGTCAACGCTACCATGATACACGCCCTGGACTATGATGACGGTCACCCGGTGGCCCAGGTGCACATCGGCTGTGTGGCCGTGCCCACCTGTTTTGCCGTGGCCGAGCGGATGGGAGGGATAAGCGGCCGGGAGTTCATCGCGGCTCTGGCGCTGGGAGCCGACTTCCTAGCCAGACTGGGGCTGGCCAGCCGCCCCGGGTCTAACCTGGTGAAATCCGGCTGGCACCCCACCGCTCTCTATGGCTACCTGGGCGCCGCCGCCATGGCGGGGAGGATAATGGGGCTTGACCAGGAAAGAATGGTTAACGCCATAGGCATTGCCTATCACCAGAGCGCCGGTAATTCTCAGTGTGTCAGTGACGGCGCTCTAACCAAGAGGATGGGGCCGGGACTGGCGGCCAAGGGAGGCATTACCGCTGCCCTCATGGCCGAGAGGGGGATTACCGGTGCCAGGAACATCCTGGAGGGTGAATACGGCATGTTTTACCAGTACCACGGGGGCGATTATGACCCTAAAATGCTGACCGCAGACCTGGGCAAGAGGTTTGAGGGAGCCAACATCGGCGATAAACCCTATCCCTGCTGCGGGTTCACCCATCCCTTTATCGATGCCGTGCTCTCACTAAAGTCCAGACACGATATCAAGGCTGACCAGGTAAAAAGCATTACCGCCTACGGCGGCGAGTCAGTCTACGAAATATGCGTAGTGCCCCCGGAGGTAAAGCGCGTCCCCAGGAATACCGTCGATGCCCAGTTCAGTCTACCCTGGGTAATAGCTACCGCCCTGGTCAAAGGTAGGGTCGGCGTGGAGGACTTCACCGAGGAAGCCATCAGCCGAGAGGATGCCTTAAGAGTCTCCGGCAAGGTAACCGGCGTGCTGGACAAAGCGATGAGCCGGCACGGGGTCGGCCCGGGCCGGGTAAAGATAGTGATGGCCGACGGCACGGAGTACACCGAGGAGGTGGAGCACTGCCTGGGCAGTATTGAAAGGCCAATGACCTTCGCCGATTGCGCCGCCAAGTTCCGCCAGTGCGCCGCCGGCTCTATCAAGCCGCTAGCCGATGATACGGTTAGTACAGTTATAGAGCTTATCGGGCGGCTTGATAAACTGGATGATGCCACCGAAATCATCCGGCTACTGGGGTAGGCGATACCATCCGGCTACTTACCGATGTACCTTAAAGCATTTCTACCGGCAATCCGTCCCGAATTGACGGCAAAGCCGAGCGTCGTCCCCGAAGCCGGCAGGAAGCAGTAACTGTCCCCATAAAGCCCTCCGGCATCCGTGCCCACGGTGTAGAGGCCGGGGATAGCTTTTTCCTTCTCGTCAACCACCTCCATGCGGTGGTTTATCTTGATGCCGCCGAGGGTCCCCAGGAAGACGGTATGGCCCTTCATGGCGTAGAATTTCGGCTTCTTCACCGGCAGGAGGTACTTCGGCTCCTTGGCAAAGACCTCGTCGCAGCCGGTCTCGCAGAAGCGGTTATACTCGTCAACGGTTGCCTTGAGCACAGCCGGCTCCACCTTTATCTGCCGGGCCAGCTCTTCTATAGTGTCGGCAACGGCTATCTCAGTGTTCTTTTTGTCCAGGGCTTTCTTCAGGTCTCTATCAAAGTTGGTAAGCCGGGTGCCAGTCAGGTTCTTGTTGGAGACGCTCTTTTCGATGCCGTGTTCTACCATGAGCTCCTTGGTGGCATCGTCGAATATGGTGTAGCTGTAGCCCTCTTTTAAGCGGGCGCTGGCATTACCCTCGAAAGTATCGTTAAAAGCGATAGACTCATCGCAGAAACGTTCTCCCTGCTGGTTTACCCAGAGGAAGGGCTGGAGGCAGGCGCATTCGACGTGGCACAGCATGCGGACTCCCGGCCCCATGGGGCCGACGCGGAAGAAATGCAGGACGCCCATGCCTTCTTCGGCGGCGCCGACTTCCCAACCCAGGCGGATGCCGTCACCGACCTTATCATAGTTGCGAATGGGAATGGCGTTGACCCCCAGGTCGTAACCGGTATATTTCTTAATCCACTCCTTGTTGTTGCCATAACCGCCGCTGGCGATAACAACTGTCTTGGCCCCGATTGACTCTTGTTCGCCCTCCCTTTCGGCGATGACGCCGTTGATATTGGCTCCTTTTCTTAGAATCTTTTTAGCCGGCGTGGCCAGCCTGATGTCAACGCCTTTTTCCCTAGCCTGGCGGGTCAGGGTCTTTATCATGGGCGAACCCATCGCCCCAAAGGGCCCTTTCAGGCAGTGCAGCGTCCGCCAACCGTCCGGTATATTGGTTATCGCCTCGCTGAATTCAACGCCGCGGTTCTGCAACCAGCTGATAGTGGCCGCCGATTCGTCGATGAAGGCCCGCACCAGGCGCGGGTTGGCCTTCCAGTGGTTATATTCCATTACGTTTTTGAAGGCCTGGGCACGGGAGTAGTTCATGTACATCGGGCGCTGCATTTCGCTCTCCACGGCGAACAGTCCCTCAGCGAAATTGGAGCTTCCCCCCATGTGGTTCCTCTTCTCCAGAAGGACGACCCTGGCGCTCCCTTCGGCCGCGGTCAGGGCGGCGGCTAACCCGGAAGCCCCACCGCCAATCACGGCGACATCGTAATTGCTGCTTTCAGCCCTTCCTGTCTTCATTTTTCCTCCTTTATTCGGCTATTTTTTCCCCGACCGGGCAGTAGGCCAGGCATTTACCGCAGTACCAGGTGGCGCGGTCGGCGGGCAGGATAGCCTCCAGTAACTGCCTGGGGTCTATGTCCTGGCGGACCTTATCGATATCCTCCCAGGTAGGATTCTCCGGGATGGGTAAATCCTTGAAACCGAGTGTCTTTTTGCGCAGGCCTTCGGTACCAATACGGCATTTGACGAAATCAACCTTCCCGTATTCAAAGGTTCTACCACCCATGACTACGCTTTTGGCTTCCTTTTCACTTATGGCATTGGTCGGGCAGATTTTTACGCATATGTCGCACTTGGTCGGGTCACATAGCTTCGGCCCCTGGTAGAGGGAGTCGGGCTCAAGCTCAGCCCTGGTTATGACGCTGACCAGTCTGACCCTCGGGCCGCAATCGGGCGTTATGACGATGCCCAGCCAGCCGAACTCACCGAGTCCGGCGGCTACAGCGGCGTGCCGGTGGCTAAAAGGAGCACCGCCAGCACCAGGGCCGGATGGTAATGGTGTCGTTATATAGCCCTTCTTCTCCAGAAATCTGGCCATTCTATAGGCGGCAAACTTCAGGTGAAGGTTTGGGGTAAGGGCATAGCCGTGCGTCCCGTAGATGCACTGGGCATGCCTTAAGCCATCCTCGTAGGCTCTGAAAATCGTCTGCACGGCTCCTTGTGATAATCGGACCGCCATCGCGATTACGGACTTGGCGCCGGGGAGGAGGTCGGTGGGCCGGTGGCCTTCAGGGGCTCCCGAGAGCCTGTCCACGCTGGCAATGCCGGTATAGTCCATGTCCAGTTCTTCAGCGGCAAATTTCTTTACTTCGGCAGTCAGGCTCATAATAAACCTCCAAGCTAATCGGCTCCGCCGCCAGGACTCCCGGCGGGGGCAAAGACCTCAATAACCTGCCCCGAAAGTTTCCTGGCTACATCCGAGACCAGAAAAGCTACCGTATTGGCAATATCCTGGGGCGTGGCCGCCAGGCCTTCCTTGGCCATTGATTCGACCAGTTCTACCATTTGAGGCGGAGCCCCGCTGGCACGGTGAAAATTGGTAGCCCCTGGGCCGGGGGCGATTATATTTATATTTATCCCCGAAGACCCCACCTCGCCGGCAAGCGTTTTACTGAACATGACCACTCCTGCCTTAGCCGCGATATAGGGGCCGGCACCGGCCAGACCTGTCGGCTGGTGGGCGGCATGTGTCGAGAAATTGACAATCTTGCCGTACTTACGCTCAAGCATGTGAGGGAGAACGGCCTGGGTAAAATATAGCGTGCCCTTGAGGTTAACATCTATATCTATGTCCCACTGCGCTTCGGTGGTGGTGACGAAGGGCCGCACGCCACTGGCGCGGCCGGCATTGTTTACCAGTATGTCTATTTTACCAAATTCGGCCAGGGCTTCCTTAACTGCCCGGTCAACTTGGGCCTTTTTAGTTATATCTGTCTTGATGGCCATAGCCTTACGCCCTAAAGCCCTGACCTCAGCCGCCGTTTTTTCGGCGCCTTCAAGGTCTATATCGACGCTAATTATGTGGCAACCTTCCCTGGCTAGAGTCAAGGCTATACCCTTACCGAAGCCTATCTGGCTGCCGGTACCGGTTATCAGGGCTACCTTATCGGTTAGTTTTAGGTCCATAATTGCCCCCTGTTCTCTTTAAAGTAAATTCAGACAAACACCCCGGCGCCGAAGAGCTTAGCAAACTCTTCGCTAGTCATGCCCAGTATCTTAGAACAGACATACTCGGTATGTTCACCCAGCCGGGGGCTGGGCATTTTGGCCTTTGCCGGCGTTTTTGATAGTTCAAAGCCCTGCCCCAGATGGGTAAATAGTCCCATATCGGGATGATTCAAGGGCCAGAAGAGATTGCGCTGTCACAGTTGAGGGTCATTATATATGTCAGCGGCATTCTTGACCACCCCGGCGGGCACACCGGCCGACTGCATCTTGGCCATCACCTCTTCCGGCGTGAAGTTAACCGTCCAGCCGCTCACCAGTTGGTTGATTTCATCCTCGTGCTGCTTTCTACCGGCCATGGTGCCGAAGCGGGGGTCATCTATGTACTCAGGTTCTTCCATCACCCGGCACAGGCTGGCCCACTGCTCATCGCTAAAGACGGCTATAGTGCACCAGCGGTCATCGCCCTGGCAGGGATAGACGCCGTGGGGGACAGCGTAGGGGTGAGAGTTGCCTGTCCTTACCGGTTCTCGGCCGCTTGAAATGTATTCCAGGATAGCCGGCATTATAAAGTAGAGGGTCGTTTCAAACTGTGATAAATCGAGCAGCTGGCCTTTGCCGGTCTTATTGCGGTAATCGAGGGCGGCAATCAGGGCCGCCGAGGCAAAGCGGGGAGAGATGCAGTCGGTATAGGCGGAGACACCAACCGGTAGCGGCCCTCCGTCCGGCCAGCCGATGAAATTGGGTAAGCCAGCCATAGCCGCCAGTATCATGCCAAAGGCCGGTTGCTGGGCATAGGGACCCCAGGAACCAAAGCCGCTCTGCCGCAGCATAATGATGTCGGGCTTGACCTTCTTTAGATCCTCATAGTCCAACCCCCAGCCCTCCATCACCCCCGGGGTGAAGTTATCCATGACCACGTCAGATTTGGCCACCAGCCTTCTGGCTACCTCCAGGGCTTGGGGGTGCTCCATGTTAAGCGCCAGGCTGAGCATGTTGGCGCTGAAATGATTGAAGTAACCGCTGCGGTCTAAGCCGGGCTTATCGTCTTTATAGGGGGCCGATATTCTCAGGGTGCAGGGGCGTTGGCTGCTCTCCACCCTAATCACGGTTGCCCCGTAGTCGGCGAAGTATT
>DAOUMQ010000125.1:0-7015 GCA_034410425.1 Dehalococcoidales bacterium
TAAAATGATTAAAATGACGGCCAAAACCAAGCTGACCCCGGAAGAGATAGTCAAGCGCGCCGTGACCTTCTTCGGCCCCGAAGGCCACGGGCTGGAGGTCAAAGAGCAGTCCGCCGGCACCGCCTACTTCGAAGGAGGCGGCGGCTGTGTCGAGGTTAACGCCTCGGCTGAAAGCAAAGGGGCTTCGGTGGAGATGTTCTCCCGGGAGTGGGACTATCAGGTCAAGGAGTTCCTTAAAGCTATCAGCTAGAGCTCCCCCACTTGCGGGAGTTTTTTTATTTAAGCCAGCTTTAAAAGGAGGCAGACAATGGGTTATTCAGCCAAGGACTACGCTAATCTCATCGGCATGAAGGGTTTCAGCCAGACCCTGCTCAACAACCACTTTACCCTCTATCAGGGCTACGTGAACAACACCAACAAGCTCTGGGACTTACTGGCGGCTATGCTCAAAGAAGGCAAGGCGGGCACCCCCGAGTACTCCGAGCTCAAACGCCGCTTCGGCTTCGAGTTCAACGGCATGCGCCTCCACGAATACTACTTTGAGAACCTGGGGGGCAAAAAGCCCCCGGAGAAAACGGGCAAGCTGACCGAAATAGTCTCTGGCGCCTACGGCAGCTTTGATGCCTGGGAGCAGGACTTCAAGGCTACCGGGGCCATGCGCGGCATCGGCTGGGCGATACTCTATCAGGACAACGTGATCGGGTGGGTGTTCAACCAGTGGATTAACGAGCACGAGGTCGGCCATGCCGCCGGATGCCAGCCCATCCTGGTGATGGACGTCTTCGAGCACGCCTTCATGACCGATTACGGGCTGAAGCGGGCCGACTATATAAACGCCTTCTTCCAGAACGTAAACTGGGACGTGGTCACCAGCCGCCTGAAATAGCCGGCACCCTTAAAGCTCCAGGGTTGACAAACGGGGGCTATAAGGATAGCATCGGCATATACCAAAGCAAAGCTCAAGGAGGCTAAATGGCCCTACCCAGGTTCATTCTAGAGCTGCGGGATATAGGCAACCGGGATAGATGTCTGCAGGCCGTCAGGACGCGCTATCTACTGGCATTAGGCACCTGGACGTTTATCATGGCCACCTACCTCATCTGGGGGATGGACTTTTACCTGGTACCCATCCACATCGTAGTCGGGACCGTACTTGTACTCAACACCGCCAGCTATTACCTGACCCGAAAATGGCAGTTTCCCCTGGCCGTAGCCGTTTTCTCAACCCTTATCGACATCATCGCCATCACCACTATTGTCCACTTTACCGGCGGCTTCAACAGCATGTTCTTCGCCCTCTTCTTAGTCCAGATACTGGGGGTAAGCCTGTTCCTGAACCTGCAGTTCAGTGCCCTTATGATTGTCTGGACGGTGATAGTGGTCGGCGCCGCCAGGGCGCTGGAAGTAGGCGGGATTTTTGCCGCCTCATCCCAGTTTATCCCCGCCTCCACCTCCGAACTCACCGATACCGTCATCTGGCTGGTGTTCCAGGGGATATTACTCTGTTTAGTCGCCTTCCTCGGCGGCAATCTTTCCAATAAATTAAAATTCCGGGAGAAAGAGCTGGAACAGAAAAAAGAACTGGAGCAGCTTTATAAGGCGCTCCAGAAGACGAGCGAGAGCAAGACCCGCCTCCTGGTCAACGTTTCCCACAACCTGCGCACCCCCCTGACCTCAATCCTGGGCTTCAGCGAGCTATTGCTGGCCGGGGAGGAAGGCAAGGCGCAGCAGAAGAAATTCACCGAGACGATATATCGGGAGTCCCGGCACCTGACCCACCTGGTGAACGATGTCCTCTACCTTTCCAACCTGGAAACAGAGGAAGTGGAATGGCATATGGCTGAGACCGACCTGGCCAAACTGGTCATCGAAGCCGTGGCCGACATGCAGGACTCGGCGCGGCTCAAAGGGCTGAAGCTGACAATTGAGGGCGCCGCCGGCCCGCGGCTCGTTAAGGGGGACGCCAACCGCCTCAAGGACGTGGTAACCCGCCTGATAGATAACGCCATTAAATTCACCATAGAGGGGACGGTCAAGGTCGGCTTCGGCAGTAAAGAGGGCAGCGCCCTGGTCTACGTCGCCGATAGCGGGATAGGCATTACCCCCGATATTAAAGACCGGGTATTCGAACCGCTGGAGCAAATCTATAAGACCGAGCACAAGGAAGTCCCTCAGCGGACAGGATTGGGACTGGCCATCTGCAAGGCGGTCATTCAGCACCACGGGGGCAAAATCTGGGTCGAGAGCCAGCCGGAAGGGGGGAGCACCTTTTCCTTCACCCTGCCCCTGACCAAAGGCAAGTAGTCCTTCAGGCGGGGCCCCTCAGGAATCGGCTACCAGTATCTTCTTCCTCGCCACCGCCGTCTCACTTTCCCGCCTGCTTTATAGTCTCATTGACCATGGTCTTGAGCTCATCGAGGGTAAACGGCTTGGGTAGAAACGGGCGGCCAGCCCCCTCCAGAAAACTCTTGGTATCTCCGCTTATCAAATCCCCGGTAATGAATATCACCCTGCCCAGCAGTTCAGGGTGTTCTTCCCCTACCCACTGATAGAGCTGCTTACCGTCCATTACCGGTATCCTGATATCAAAGAGGCAGAGGGTATAGCCCTTTTCCCGCAGTATTTTCTGAGCACTGGCTCCGTCGCTAACAGTGTCCACCTCGAACCCCTCATTGGCAAGCACTCTCTTGCAGAACTGGCAGATTGAAGGCTCGTCCTCAACCACCAAGGCCCTCTTGAGGTAAGCCTCATCGTTAGTCATCTCGGCCCCCTTTCCCGCGCCGAATGGGATTCGGCCCGGCCAGATTTGCCGACAGTACCTCTTCAGACAGCCCGCTCTATGCCATTCTGTCGCTATATTAGTCAATAACAGCACTTCTGTCAAATTAGAGGTGCTTCTCAGCCGCCAGCCGCCCGGGCACTTGACGATACCCAGCGCTATCTAGTAATATTTCGTGGTAACCCGCCAGGACTGGTGTTTCCCCGGGGGAAGACAGGAGAAGCAATAGACAGGGGCCGAGGTGGTGGAATAGGTAGACACGCCATCTTGAGGGGGTGGTGAGCGTAAGCTCGTCGGAGTTCAAATCTCCGCCTCGGCACCATAAGAAAGGGCCCCCGCAAAAATCGGGAGATTTTTGTGGGCTTAAATGCGGAAGTGGCTCAGCGGTAGAGCATCTCCTTGCCAAGGAGAGGGTCGTGGGTTCGAATCCCATCTTCCGCTCCAAAGAATTTTAAGGGCGACGTAGCCAAGTGGTTAAGGCGGGGGTCTGCAAAACCCCTATGCACCGGTTCGAATCCGGTCGTCGCCTCCAGTTTTTTATAAGTTGTCTTGCTTCCCACCCTCCCACCCAAAAGAGGCTGCTGCCTCTCTTCCACTCTTTTATTTGCCCTTTTGCCCCCCACGAGGGGTGTGTAATGGGGGAATCAGCCCCCATAGGGCGGGCTGGGTGGGACGAAGAGCCTTAAGAGGGGTAGGGAGGGTTTTACATACCTTTTTTTCCCCACCCTAAACCCACCCTCAGAGGTCTTGTTCTTAAACCCCTGCCCTTGAGGAGGTATTCAAGAGGGGTACCACCCCTATTGGGCGGGCTGGGTGGGACGAAAAACCTAATATTGCTTGAACCACCTTGCCAAAAGCCGCTTAGTCAACCCCTAACAATAGTCATGGGAAATAAGTACTAAATTCGAGAGGAAAAGTTAGCTACAGTGAGGTTTCCTGCGTTGACATAGGCTGTTTGGCATAGTACAATTTCCCCACTCTCGCAGAAGAGGGAATAGCAGAGGGAGAGTGAAAACAGTGAAGAAAGTTATAGTAGCAGTAGTACTGGCTTCGCTGCTGCTTACCACACTTGCGATTCCTGTCTTAGCGGATAGTGGAGATGAGGACGCTGAGGTTGTCTGTAGCGATATAGATGTTGACGGGCTTCCCTTTGCCGGTTACACAATTACCGTATCTGGGAATGTTACCATAACTGCCGAGGCATGGGCTAACTTTTCTACTTGGCACGGAGGTTTTACATCAGTAGCTAGTGAGGGTTTCTACAATATCGCAGACCCTAACGGAGCCTCAGTAGCCAACAGCTCGAACTCCGAGTGGGATACGGATTTTGGCTTTAACCCACCCGGGGGCTGGAACTTCCCGGCACACAGTGATGCTTCACAGGTCTTTGCCTGGACGATTGATGTCTTCCTTGACCAAGTAGGCTTATGGACATTTTCCCACGGAGGTTCCGCTGATGCCGAATGGGCAGCTTTTTTCCTGATCTGGATGACTGCACAAGGGAATGACCACGCTGATTGTCAGGTAGATCTCGACTTCTATGTTACCCAATTCTGCCCTTTACAGAGTTTTCTGATAATAGCAGATGGCAGATGCCATGAGTTTTCGCTCTGGGACGGTATAATTGCTGAGGGTGTTACTATAAGCTGGGGAGACGGCTACTTTTTACAGATACCGGCCGGAACTATCTTGACAGACGCTAGCGGTGCTATAGTCAGTAGAATTACCCTGCTTGAGACCCACCCGGTGCTTTTTGAGCCTGACACAATCCACTTCAGTAAACCGGCTACGCTGGTCTTACCAGACGGAGGTTTTGTAGCAGCTGCAGACCATCCTAGCAGTATCATAAACTTCTCTGAGGTGGTAAACGGGCAGGTTGTTCCTGACTAAGCCGTAGGCTGACCCTTAGGCCAAGTCAAACCATAAACTATGCCAGCTAAGACGGGGGAAAATGCAACAGCGCCTGTAGTCCAACGCACTATGTTGCGCCCGTGACGCTTGACATGCTGGTAAATAATCCAAATACCAATTAGCCGCCGTCTACTTAACCCCCTAATATTATGTTTAGTTATATTATAGCACTACCCTGCCTTATAACGAAGGGCTTTATTCCCTATACTGCTTGAACCCCCTTGCCAAAAGCGCTAAAATAACCCATACTAGATGCCGGGGTGGCGGAATTGGCAGACGCAGCGGACTTAAAATCCGCCGGGGTAAAACCCTTGTGGGTTCGAGTCCCACTCCCGGCACCATTGGAGAGTGGCTATGCCCTGGCTGATAATAGCGCTAGGTTACCTACTGGGCTGTATCCCCACCGCCTATAGTATCGGGCACATTGTAAAGGGCGTCGACATCAGGGAGATTGGTGACGGCAACATGGGCGCCGCCAATAGCTACCGCCAGCTCGGGCCCAAGGCGGGGATAACGGTAGGGGTCATTGATGCCGCTAAAGGGGCGCTGGCCGTTTTTATCGCCCAGGCGGTCGGGCTGTCCCTGCTCTTTGTCCTGCTCACCGGCATCGCCGTCGTCGCCGGTCACAACTGGCCGGTGTTCCTCGGCTTTCGCGGCGGCCGGGGGGAGGCGACCGCCATCGGCGTACTGCTGGTTGTCATCCCTCAGCCGATGCTGATAATGGCGGCGCCAACCATAGCCGCTCAACTCATCTTCCGCGATACCACCAAATCAGCCGCTGTCCTCTTCGTCCCGTTATCTCTGGTCTGCTGGCTGACGGGGCAATCGGGGGCGCTCATCGCTTACAGTATAGGCATGCCCTGCCTGGTGGGCTTCACCCACTTCTTGAGGACAAGGCACGTAGCCGAGACCTCAGGGACAAGGCGGACTTAAAAAAGTCACTTCCTTTGTATCGCCGACCTTGCCCCCTGCTCAATATCTTTAGCGGTAAGACCGTACCTCTCCAGAAGCTCGGCCGGTTTACCCGACTTGGCGTAGGTATCTTTTAGCGCCACCAACACCATCGGCACCGGCTGGTTCTGGCTAACAACTCTAGCCACGGCACTGCCCAGGCCGCCGTGCTCCAGGTGCTCCTCGGCGGTAACGATAGCCCCGGTCTCAGCGGCCGCCTTAATGATAGCCGCCTCATCAATGGGCTTGAGGGTGGACATATTCAGCACCCGGCAGTATATGCCTTCGCGCTCCAGGTTTTGGGCGGCTTCCAGGGCCTCTTTGACCATCAAGCCGATAGCTATTATGGTGGCATCACCGCCCTGCCTCATCGTCGCCGCCTTGCCCAGCTTAAAGCGGTAGTCCTCGCTAAAGACGGGAGAAACCTTGGGACGGCAAAGCCTGATGTAAAACGGCCCATAGCTCTCCGCCGCCGCCTTCACCGCCTGGACGGTCTCGATAGCATCGGCGGGGACGATAACGGTAAAACCGGGCAGGGAACCAATCAGGGCCAGGTCTTCAATAGACTGGTGCGAGGTGCCGTCCTCGCCGACGCTGATGCCGCCGTGGCTGGTCACCAGCTTGACATTGAGCTGGGGCTGGGCGATAGACATCCGAACCTGGTCGAAACAGCGCCCGGGGACGAAAACGGCGAAGGTGCTGGCGAAGGGTATCTTGCCCGAAGCCGCCAGCCCGGCAGCCACGCTCACCATGTTCTGCTCGGCGATGCCGCAGTCGAAGAAGCGCTCCGGGAACTGGCGGGCGAAAAAGCGGGTCATCGTCGAGCGGGAGAGGTCGGCGTCCAGCACCACGATGTCCAAGTTTTCCATGCCCAGCTCGAGCAGGGTCCGGCCGTAGGCCTCCCTGACCGAAACCGCCGTCTCCATGATTACTCCAGCTCCTTCAAGGCTATCTCCACCTCAATAGCGTTGGGCGCCTTGCCGTGAAAATCGGGGTTGTTCTCCATAAAGCTGACCCCCTTGCCCTTTATGGTATGGGCAATGATGACCGTGGGCTGCCCCTTGACCTTTTTGGCTTCGCCAAAGGCCTTAATAAGCTGGTTGAGGTCATGGCCGTCAACTTCGATAACATTCCAGCCGAAGGCTCGCCACTTGCCGGGGAAGGGGTCAAGGCTCATCACATCGCGGTTCCAGCCGTCTATCTGCTGGCCGTTGTTGTCGACTATAGCCACCAGTTTATCTATCTTGAAGTGGTTAGAGGCCATCGCCGCCTCCCACACCTGCCCCTCGTCGCACTCCCCGTCCCCGAGCAGAACATATACCTGGTAGTCCTGCCCGTTGAGCCGCCCGGCCAGAGCCACCCCCAGACCGAAGG
>DAOUMQ010000126.1:0-4076 GCA_034410425.1 Dehalococcoidales bacterium
GGAAAACCGAAAAGGCCCCTATCCCGAGATTCCATTATACACCAAGGACGACGCCGAAGCTGTGTCTCCATTATTCTCACCCGTTAAATACGGTGAGGCCGCCAAAATAAGCGATGGTGTTGAGGCTACCTTCTACGATGCCGGGCATGTCCTGGGCTCGTTCATGATCAGGCTGAAGATAGATCAAGGCGGAGAGGCGAGAACAATCTTATTTTCTGGAGATATCGCCCGGCGCAATAAACAGATGCTTCATGACTCGACTCTCTTTGATGAGGCGGACTATGTCATAGTGGAGTCCACCTATGGTGATAGATTACTTGAACGTCCAGAAGAGGCGGCTAACCAATTTGCTGAGGTTATAAATACCACCGTAAAAAAAGGCGGCAATGTGGTTATACCTAGCTTTGCCTTAGAGAGGTCTCAGGAGGTTCTGTATTATCTAAACACATTCTTACTTGAAGGCCGCATTCCCCGCCTTAAGGTTTTTGTTGACAGCCCCATGGCGGTGAGTGTCACTGAAGTGTTTGAGCATCATCCTGAACTATTCGACCAAGAAATGAAGAACCTCCTGCGGCAGGGAAAGTCACCTTTTGACTTTCCTGAGTTGAATCTAGCCAGGACAACCGAGGAGTCAAAAGCAATAAACCACACCGCTGGTAGCAACATTATAATAGCCGGCTCCGGTATGTGCACCGGCGGTAGGGTAAAACATCACCTGGTGAACAATATATCGAGGGAAGAGAATACCATCCTCTTTGTTGGCTATCAGGCTGTGGGTACGCTTGGTCGACAGATTGTTGACGGTGCTAAAACGGCGAGGATTCTGGGGCAACACTATCCAGTAAGAGCCAGGATAGTGCAACTCAACGGTTTTTCAGCGCATGCTGACCGAGATGGGCTTATTAGGTGGCTGTCCAGCTTGCGTAAGCCGCCGAGGCGTGTTTTTGTAACTCACGGTGAACTTGATGCCTCGCAAAATCTGGCCGGTTTAATAAGAAGCGGCCACGGCTGGGAAACGATAGTCCCATCATATCAGGACCAGGTTTCTCTGGATTAGAGGCCTTTCCCCAAGGTAGATTGAACAGTTCATCTCATTGTCGGCTAACATTCTGCCATTTTGTGCCGTGTTAGCCCCCGTCCGGTAAGTATCTTGACATCGGCAGGCGATGGTCATAGACTGTTGGCATACCATTCATCTGAAAGCTGCTCCTCATGAAGTGCCCGCATTGTGGTCATAGCAACCGTGAAGAAGCCGAGTTCTGCGGAACATGTGGCCAGCCGCTCCGTTCAGAACTTGTGTGCCCAGAGTGTGGTCATACCAATCCCCCGGGCAACAGCTTCTGCGATAAGTGCGGTAAGGCTCTTGCCGAGCCAGTAACGAAAAGGCCGCCATCACCCCAGCCCACATCCTTTGCCGGCGGACGCTACCAGGTCAAGGAGCTCCTTGGCGAGGGCGGCAAGAAGAAGGTCTACCTGACCCGTGATAATGTGCTGGACCGGGATGTTGCCTTCGCCCTGATAAAGACCGAGAAGCTGGACGACGAAGCCCGGACGCGCATCAAGCGCGAGGCCCAGGCTATGGGGCGCCTTGGCGACCACCCCAATATCGTCACCATACATGATATGGGGGAGCAGGAAGGACAGCCCTATATTGTACTCCCTGTCATGGCCGGCGGCGACGTTGAGGGGCTAATCGAGGAGGCGCCCGAGCACCGCCTGCCCCTCAAGCAGGCTATTGGCATTGCCAAGTGTATCTGCCAGGGCCTGGAGTTCGCCCACGCCAAAGGAATCATCCACCGCGACCTGAAGCCGGGCAATGTCTGGCTGAGCGCCGACGGCACGGCCAAGATAGGCGACTTCGGTCTGGCCGTAGCCGTGGACCTCTCCCGCCTGACGCAATCGGGAATGATGGTCGGTACGGTGGCCTACATGCCGCCGGAGCAGGCGATGGGCGGCAAGGTAACCAACAAGGCCGACTTGTATTCCCTGGGGGCGATGCTCTACGAGATGGTAACCGGCCGGCCGCCCTTCGTCGGTGACGATTCGGTGGCTATCATCGGCCAACATATCAATACTCCTCCGGTGTCACCTGCCTGGCACCGGGCCGACCTGCCGCCAGCCCTTGAGACGCTTAT
This sequence comes from Dehalococcoidales bacterium, assembly GCA_034410425.1. GTDB lineage: Bacteria > Chloroflexota > Dehalococcoidia > Dehalococcoidales > BS750m-G39 > DUEC01. Next base: position 2,136 of record DAOUMQ010000126.1, read on the forward strand.
ACTGCAGCTTTTAGAGAAAGACCCCCAGCGGCGCCCGGCCTCGGCCGGTGACGTCTACCAGGCACTGGAATCGATTGAGGCGGGCAAGATAGCCAGAGAACCCTCAAAGGAAGCGCCAACACTGGCCGAAAACCCCCTCTACCGAAGGGTATTCGTGGGCAGGGAGGCGGAGCTAAAACAGCTCAAGTCCGCCTTCGATGGCGCCCTATCAGGCCAGGGGGCGCTGATGATGGTAGTGGGAGAGCCGGGTATCGGTAAGACCGCCCTCTGTGAGCAACTGGCGACCTACGTAACCCTGCGCGGCGGCAGGACACTGGTCGGTCACTGCTACGAGGAAGGCTCGCTATCGCTGCCCTACCTTGCCTTCGTCGAGGCATTGCGCTCCTACGTTCTCAGCCGCGAGGTTGAAAAGCTGAAGGAAGAACTGGGAACGGGTGCCACCGACGTGGCCCGCATCGTCTCCGAGATAAGGGAGCGGCTGAAGGTGAAACCGAGACCAGCCGAAGAACCCGAGGAAGCGCGTTACCGTCTCATGCAGGCGGTCACCACTTTCCTGTCCAATGCCGCCACCGTCCAGCCCATGATGGTCGTCCTGGAGGACCTGCACGATGCCGATAAGGGCACACTGGATATGCTCACCCACGTCTCGCGCCACCTGGCCGGGACCAGGCTTTTAATTGTCGGGACCTACCGTGACGTCGAGGTAGACCGCAGCCATCCCCTCTCGGCGGCACTGGCCGAGCTAAGGCGCGCTTCCACCTTTGGCCGCGTCCTCCTGCGCGGGCTCAACGCCGACGAGGTCAGGCGCATGCTGGAGAGCATCACCAGGGAGGAAGTCCCCTGGGGGCTGGCCGAGGCGGTGCACCGCCAGACGGAAGGCAACCCGCTCTTCGTGCAGGAGGTGGTGCGCTACCTCGCCGAGGAAGGATTGATGATACAAAAGGAGGGACGCTGGCGGGCCACCAGGGATACCCCGCTGGAGATGAGCATCCCCGAGGGGCTGAGGGACGTTATCGGCAAGCGCCTGTCACTTTTAAGCCCCGAGTGCAACCGCCTGCTTTCCGTAGCCGCCGTCATCGGCAGGGAGTTCCCCCTGGATACGCTAAAGGCGGTGGCTGATATTAAGGAAGATGCCTTTGTCAATGCCCTCAAGGAAGCGGTACAGCTATCGGTTCTGGAGGAGCGCTCACAGGTAGGAGTGATTCGTTACCGCTTCACCCACGCCTTCTTCCGCCAGACCCTTTACGAAGAGTTGATTGCCCCGCAGCGCCTGCAACTGCACCAGCAGGTGGCGCGTTCCCTGGAGACGCAGTACGCCAAACGCCTCAAGGAGCACGCCGCCGAGCTTGCCGAGCACTTCTCCCAGTCCACCGACCCCGCCGACCTTAAAAAAGCGGTTGAATACGGCGGGATGGCGGCCAAAAGAGCCTTAGATGTTTACGCCTATGGAGAAGCAGCGCGGCTGCTGGAGCAGGCGCTCAAGGTACAGAAGGTGCTCGCCCCAGAGGACAAGGTTGGCTATTGCGACCTGCTCCTGGGCTTGTGTCACGTCCTGAGCATTGGGGGGGAAGCCCGGCGGGCTTTGGATAAGGAGCTTCCGGAAGCATTTGCTCTGGCAGAGGAGCTCGGTGACCGCGCTCGTGCATCCCGCGCCTCCACAACATCGGTTCTTTGCCTGAACGCTTACGGGGGCCTTCACATTGCTGTATGGGGAAGCCCGGAGGCAGCCCAGTGGACGGAGCGGGCTGACCGCTATGCTGAGTCGGAGACCCTAGCCCGGGTCTGGGCTGACATGGGTATGGCTCAGGTGAAATGTATAGTGGGAGTGAATACGCAGCAGAATGCTCTTATCGCCGAAGGGCTTCCTCTACTCAAACGGGCCCTTGAGCTGGCCCGCCGCCTCGGCGAACCCCAGACATTCTGGTTTGCCGCTTGTATGTG
>DAOUMQ010000127.1:0-4180 GCA_034410425.1 Dehalococcoidales bacterium
ATCGGAGACATCTACCGGCCCGGTCGGTTCTATCTCGGTATGGAAGCTGGAACGCACCCAGTCACTGAGAGGAGTGGTGTCAGCCATTGCTCTCACCCTCCAGGCATAGGTGGTATCGTAGGCAAGAGTGGCAGCAGGCTGGCAGAAGGGGTCTATTGGCGTCTGCGAATCCAGTATGGTAGCGAAGGTGGAGTCAGTAGCCAGATTCCACTCGTAGTGGGAAGCGCCCCAGATTTCCTCCCACTGGAATGTGGTATTGACAGCCACATTCTGAGCTCCAGCCATCGGCATCACGTTGATCGCGATGTTTGCCGGCGGAGCCGGGGAAGTGGTGAAGGAGTAGACGTCTGACCAGTAGCTCCTCACCGGAGCGCCGTAGCCAAGACCCACAAGAGCGCCAGGGAAGTTGGCCGAGAAGGCTACCCTTACCCTCCAGTAGAAGGTGGCGTTTTCGCTAACACCACGAACCAGGCCGAAGGTAGCTGAGGTGGCTCCGGGGATATAGACGGGTTGCGCCTCACCGGGGAGCAGACCAGCCATGAAGGATGGCGCTCTGTCCACCACTACCTGGTAGTCAATCGCTCCGGGCAGGGCATCCCAGGAAAGGGTGACGTTCCACGGAGCTGCCAGCGGCATGGGCTCCATTATCATATCACCGTCAGCCGGCGAAACCAGATTCACGCAGTCAGCCAGGGTGTCGGTGTAGTTATAGAGGCCCATAAAACCGCCATCAGCAGAGGTCGCGTCTATCGTCCACAGCGTGGTGCTACCAACGCCGTCGGTCTCCCACAGGGCGGCCTGGGCGAAGGTTATGTCGCCGAAGTTCTGGGCGAGAGCCAGACCCTCACGAGCATTCTCCCAGTAAGGGGGAAGCGGACCAAACGGGTTAGCCGTCGGGTTGAGACAGCGGCACATGGCACCCGCCGCAAAGATGGCGGGAGCAACGCCCACGAAGGCGGTAGCCGCGCCATCGGTTACGTAGAGAACGCTCTCGGTGCCGCAACCGGCGGTGGACAGTATGCCGTTACCGAAGGCAGTCGAGAACTCCAACGCGGTAGCGTTGGCTAAGCCGTCGCCCTGACCCTGCAGGTCAATCGGCGTCCAGGCAAACAGAGGCGCGTCATAGCGGACCACGCCAACGGTTGTATAAGGAACAGTCGAGGTCCCCGTGGCGTAGAAGAAGCCGTTGGTGGCGTAGTTGATGTCAAAGGCCATGTAGAGGGGAGCCGCGGCCATTCCGGTAGGCGGTAGCGGAATCCAGGTTGTACCGCCATCGGGGCTCAAGGCTGCTGTGCCGGTAGTGGCTCCGAGAAGCATAGCACCCGGATGGGTGTATCCAGGCGCAATGACGACGCTGGAAACAACCACGCCCGTGAATGCCGGTATCTCAACCCAGATAACGCCGTTGTTAACTGTCCTGAGGATACCGCCAACGGCAGCAACAGTAGAGCCGATAACGACGGTATTCTGGTCTATCACCACCCAGCTCTGGACGGGATTAACAACTCCGTCATTGCCGCCGGGTATCATAACCTGCGGCAGGAAGCTCTGGCCTAAGTCCAGCGAGCGGTAGATTGAGGGTCTGCCGACAACAGGCAGGGCGGCATCACAGATAAACAGGGCCACGCCGTCGGGTGACAGCTCAACCCAGTCGGGGGTGTCGCCCAGAGCTGACAGAGTGTCGCTCCAGATTCTCTCCCAACCGCAGAAGTTGCCGCCGCCGAACCTCCAGATGCTGTTAATACCAGTAAAGGGTACAAGGCCGGTAATAACCAGGTCATCGGTAGCCAGGAACATTACACTGCCATCGCTGTTGGCCGAGAAGTCGGTCAAGCGGTCAATGTCGGTGGAGATAAGTCCTATGGTGTTGGAGGTGCTACCGAAGTCCGCGGTGCGGGATACGCCGCAGTTAGCGCCGTGCGTAGCTACCCAAGCTATGCCGCTGGTGGCGAAGTCGTCAGCCACCGTTACTGTAGGCATGGCGTGACCTATCGCAAGAGGATAGGCTCCACCGGTGGGCGGCTTGGCGTTGGGGAACCAGATGGCGCCGTTAGTGGCTGTGCGGAAGAGCATGGGAACGGCGACTCCAGGTACCACTGCGCTTCCAGCCGCCAACAGGGTGGCCGCACCGGAAACACCGGCACCGTCGAGACCGGTAACCTCTACCGCACCAAAGGCACCGCCGATATTCAGGTCAAAGGGGAAACTACCCGGGGTTGGCGGACAAGGAACGAGATTGGGAACGCCGCCGATTACCCAGTAGACATCGCCTTCAGCAACTACCGTCGAAGCGATACCGACGAATACCTCCATGCCGCTTGCGGCAAGCAGGTAATAGTCAAAGTTCTCCGGTAGCCACATCTGGGCGCGGTAAATGCCGGCGACGTAGGCAAGAGGAACATTTCCTGCCAGGAAGGTGGCGTCGCCAACGTAGCTGTTCCAGGAATGGCCCAGGTGCTTGGCGGTGAATACCGTGAAAGCGGCAGCACCGCAAACTCCCGCGCCATCGTAGCGGGCGATAGCCAAGACCGCCTGGGTGGTGGCGAAGTTATTGGGGTCGCACCTGATGTCGTAGACATCAGCCGTGTTGGCACCCCATCCGCCCGGAGCTAGCGGTCGGTTGGTATCTATCAGTAGGTCATGCCAGGGCATACCCAGTGCCCACTCCCAGCAGACATAGGCGCCGCCGTTACCGCCAGCAGCGAAGTCGCTGGCGCCGGCAAAGACGTAGGTATCAGCGCCGATGACTCCGACGTCAATGGAGGTGATGCGGGCGCTGCCCACAGCCCAGCCGAACCAGTTACCCAGGTTGGTCAGCGGAATCCAGTTGGCGCCGCCGTCTATCGTCTTGAAGACGTCCCAACCGTTGGTAACATAAAGGGTGTTGGCGTCTATGATGCAGATATCGGTTATCTGCCATGCTGGACGGGCTGAGCCGAGGACCTCGGTATCGACACTGTATGCCGTCCGGGCCCAGGTGCAGCCGCCGTCAACGGACTTGTATATCATAATCTCGCCCGCATTGACAGCAGCGTTCCAGTTCAGGTCATCCCAGGCAGCCACATAGATGGTGTCGCCAACCGAGGCTATGGGGCCGGTGCTCCTGATGGTGGCCTCTAGGACATAGCCGCCCTGAACGCCCTGTACCGGGACGGGGAAGCGTTCCCAGACAACGTTGCCCGGGTCAGCGGACGTCGGAACGGCAAAGCCGAAGAGACTGGCAATGACCACGAAGGCTAAGCCCACTCCTAAAATTTTAATAAGTTTTCTTTTCATCGACCTTTAAATAATCCTCCTTAAATTTTTACATCTCCACAAATAAAGATACGTAACCGTATCCCCTTCTTCATGGAGACAAGGTTAGTTAGGGTTCGGTTGCTTATTTTTCTCTCCCCTTGCGGGTACTACCAAGCGCATCACCTCCTTTACAGTATCCAAAGTTCTCCTGTTAATCTAAACCTAACTATAGCACAATTCCCCCGTTTGTCAAGCCCTCGTTGGGCTGGCAGGCACGGGCAATATTTCCAAACTAATATAGCACAAATTTACCCCTTGTCAAGCCCCGTATAAGTGGTGTATCAGCCTCACCCCCTTAAATCCCCCTCTCCACTCTTGTAGAGGGGGAAAGAGAAGAGAGAGGGGGATTTAAGCCCCCTCTCTTAACCGCCCCATGTCTTACCAGCTAAAATAATGTACCCATAGCGGCCAGCAAGCCCAGAGAACGTCATCGGCGTCAAATACACAATCACCATCGTCAACCCAGGCTTTCAGGGAGACTATACCCGTTCCTCCTGCCTGCTCCGCTATCTCTGGTGTTATGAACACCGCCGTCCCGAATGCGCCACACTCGTTGACGGGTATGCACTCCGCCAGAACGTGATTCATTCTGAAGATGGTCAGGTGGACGTAATCACCAGGGACAAAGTTGGAGCCAAGCACGCCAACCAACACGACACTTTGCCCAGTTTCCGGGTCGAAGGAAGCCTCGCGCAGGTCAACATAGCAAATGGCATTTCCGTATCCATCAACAGCAACTATCTGCGCGTTTGGTCCCGGAGGTCCCTGTGGTCCGGCTGGTCCCTGTGGTCCGGCTGGTCCCTGAGGTCCGGCTGGTCCCGCAGGTCCGACTGCTCCCGCTGCTCCTTGCGGTCCAGGTGCTCCTTGCGGTCCTGGTGGTCCG
>DAOUMQ010000128.1:0-2780 GCA_034410425.1 Dehalococcoidales bacterium
CCTGGTACTTAAAAACCGCAGCTACCGGCGCTTTTACCAGGAAGTGCCCGTAGAAAGGGAAACGCTAAAAGAGCTGGTTGACCTGGCCAGGCTCTCGGCATCTGCCGCCAACCTGCAATCGCTCAAATATATCCTCTCCTGCCAGCCCCAGAAAAACGCCCTCATCTTCCCCTGCCTCAGGTGGGCCGGCTACCTCAAAGACTGGCGCGGGCCCGCCGAGGGAGAAAAGCCATCGGCATATATCATTATCCTCGGCGATACCAAGATAAGCCCCTCTTTCCTCTGCGACCACGGCGTCGCCGCCCAGAGTATCCTGCTCGGTGCCACCGAGAAGGGCTTAGGCGGCTGTATACTGGCGGCGGTAAACAGGACTAAGCTGGCCAAGGTGCTCAACATACCGGAGCACTTTGAGATACTGCTGGTGCTGGCGCTGGGCAAGCCCAAAGAGAAGGTGGTGCTGGAGACTATCGGGCCTGGCGGCGATATAAAGTACTGGCGGGACAAAGACGATGTCCACCACGTGCCTAAACGCAAGTTAAATGATATTATTATAGATTAGAGAGTGATTTATGGACCTATTTGAACACCAGTTTCAGCAGCAGAAAAACCGGGAAGCGCCGCTGGCGGCCAGGATGAGACCGGGCGCCCTGCATGAGTTCGTCGGGCAGGAGCACCTGGTAGGCGAAGGGCACGTTTTAAGAAAGGCCATTGAAGCCGGCAAGGTGCCCTCCATCATCCTCTGGGGCCCCACCGGCAGCGGCAAGACCACCATGGCCTATATCATCGCCAACTCCACCCAGTCGCATTTCAGCCCGGTAAGCGCCGTCAGCGCCGGCGTGGCCGACCTGCGCCGAATCATTGAGGAGGCAAAGGAGCGCCGCAAGCTCTATAAGCAGACGACCATCCTCTTCATCGACGAGATTCACCGCTTCAACAAATCGCAGCAGGACGCCGTCCTGCCCTACGTCGAGGACGGGACCATCACCCTCATCGGCGCTACCACCGAAAACCCGTCCTTCGAGGTTATCACCCCCCTGCTCTCCCGCTGCCAGGTCCTCGCCCTCAACCCCCTCACCGAGGATGAAATCCAGATTATCATCATGAGGGCCTTAAAGGACGAACTTAAAGGCTTGGGCAAGCTGAACGTTGAGCTGGACGAGGACGCCATGCTCCGCCTCATCATGATGTCCAACAAGGATGCCCGGGTTGCCCTCAACGCCCTGGAGATAGCCACCGCCACCACCCCACCCAACGCCGAGGGAAAGAGGCGCATCTCGCTAACCACCATTGAAGACGCCATCCAGCACCGGGCCCTGCCCTACGACAGGGCAGGAGACCGCCACTACGACATCATCTCCGCCCTGCACAAGTCGCTAAGAAGCTCGGACCCGGATGCCGCCCTTTACTGGCTGGCCAGGATGCTGGAGGCCGGGGAAAGCCCCCTCTACATCGCCCGGCGGATGGTACGCTTCGCCTCGGAGGATATCGGCATGGCCGACCCCCAGGCGCTGGTGGTAGCTATGGCCGCCCAGCAGGCAGTACACTTCGTCGGCATGCCCGAGGGCAACCTGGCCCTGGCCGAGGCGGCCGTCTACCTGGCTACCGCCCCCAAGAGCAACTCGCTCTATCAGGCCTACTCCGAAGTCCAGGAGAAAATCAAAGACGGCCCCGACGAGCCGGTGCCGCTCCACCTGCGCAACCCGGTAACGCCGCTGATGAAAAAGATGGACTACGGCAAGGGCTATAAGTACGACCACGACTACCCCGGCCACTTCAGCGGGCAACGGAACCTGCCCGATTCTCTTAAAGGCAAGCGTTTCTACAAACCCAGCGACCAGGGATACGAAAAGCAGGTCGCCGAGCGGCTAAAATCATGGTGGGAGAGCATCAGCCCGGCCAAAAAAGCCAAGACTACTAAAGCTAAAAGCAAAACCACTAAAACCAAGGGAAAGAAGAAGACTTGAGCCAAGTCCACACCACCGTTCCCGTTGGTGATATATCGCTGGAGGCAGTCTGGCACTTCCCCGAGGGTAGCGGCCCCTTCCCGGCGGTCATCGTCTGCCACCCCCACCCCCTCTACGGGGGGAGCATGTCCAGCAACGTTGTCTTTGCCATCTGCCAGGCGCTAGCCCAAAAATCGATGGCCGCCCTCAGGTTCAACTTCCGGGGAGTGGGCAAAAGCGGCGGCGAGTTCGGGGAGGGCATCGCTGAGCAGGAAGATATTAAGGCGGCGCTGGACTTCGTTGCCGCTACAGCTAATATCGACCAGAAGAGAAAAGGCCTGGCCGGCTATTCCTTTGGCGCCGGTGTCGCCCTGCCCGTTGCCGCCCAGGACAAGCGGGTAAGCCTGCTGGCGCTGATCTCACCGGCGCTAGCCGAGGAGGGCTGGGAACAGCTAAAAAGCTATGCCAGGCCCAAACTCGTCATTGCCGGCGATAGCGATTTCGTTATACCGCGGGCGCAGTTGGCAAAGCTCGCCGGGGATATGCCTGAGCAGTATCAGGTCATAGCCGGGGCTGACCACTTCTGGGGAGGGTACGAAGAAGAGCTGGCCGAAAAGTTGAGCCGGTTCTTCGCCGAGGGCTTTGGCATTTAGGTTCGCCTTGACACGTCATCCCCCACTCCGCTATACTGATAAGACCGACGCGGGGTGGAGCAGTGGAAGCTCGTTGGGCTCATAACCCAAAGGTCGCAGGTTCGAATCCTGCCCCCGCTACCAAGAATAATGAGGCAAGCCTGTTTGGCTTGCCTTTTTGTTTTCTCTCGACTTCTTGAACAAG
>DAOUMQ010000129.1:0-1776 GCA_034410425.1 Dehalococcoidales bacterium
CCCGCCACCCTTTAAGGAAGCCCATCCCCCTTCGGCAAAGGGGGACTCAAGGGGGATTTTAAAATTCCCCCTTCTCCCCCCTTGTTGGGGTGATGTAATAGGGGAACCAGCTCCTATAGGGTGGGTTTGGGTGGGAAAAATAACACCCGCTAACAAGGGAGGGGTTAGAAGAGAGTTAAGGAGAGGTGAAACCTCTTTAATAGACGAATTATTTATCTTCGATAATTAGCCCTTCCCCGGGGGATAACCACGATGTGGGGGGTACCGGTTAGGGGGTGCGGCTCCACCCTGACCGATGCCGAAAAGACCTCGCTTATTCTAGCCTCGGTCAAGACTTTAACGGGAGTGCCGTCGGCGCAGACCCGGCCCTCTTTGAGCAGGACCAGGCGGTCGAAGTAGAGCGCCGCCAGGTTTAGGTCGTGCATGGCGGCAACGACGGTAAGCCCCAGCTCGGTATTCAGGGCCCGCACCAGCTCCAGGATTTCCATCTGGTGGGCGATGTCCAGGTGAACGGTAGGCTCATCAAGCAGCAATAGCTGGGGCTGCTGGGCCAGGGCCATGGCCAGGATAACCTTCTGTCTTTCCCCTCCGCTCAGCTCGTCAAAGCGGCGCTCGGCCAGCTCCCCGATGCCGACCTGCTCCAGGACGCTATCGACCAGTTGCCTGTCGACCTCGCCTTCCTCGGCCAGGGCTCTAAAAAAGGGAGTCCTGCCCAGCATGACCACCTCGCCGGTGGTAAAGGCGAAGGGTATGTGGAACTGTTGCGGCACCACGGCTACCTGGCGGGCGATAGACCTTCGGCTCAAGGCGTTTAAATTATCCCCGTTGAGCCTGATTTCTCCCTTAGCCGGTTTCAGGATACCGCTGGCCAGTTTGAGCAGGGTGGTCTTGCCCGAGCCGTTGGGGCCGAGCAGCCCCACCATCTCGCCCCCCTTAACGGCCAGGTCAACTTTATGCAAGACCAGCCCGTCGAAGTAGGAGAAGTCCACCTGGCTAATCTTCAAGCTTAACATCAGAAAGCGTACTCCTTCCTGGTGCGCCTCAGCAGGTAGAGAAAGAAGGGGGCGCCGACGATGGCGGGGATAACCCCCACCGGAATCTCGGCCGGAGCCATGACGGTGCGGGCTAAGAGATCGGCGACGATGACGAAGGCGCCTCCGGCCAGCGCCGCCGCCGGCAGGAGAAAGCGGTGGTCGGGGCCAAAGCTCAGGCGCATGGCATGGGGCACTACCAGCCCGACGAAGCCAACCAGACCGCTGATGGAAACGGCGGCGGCGGTGAGCAGGGAGCCCAAAGCCAGGATAATCATCTTGTCCCTCTCCACCTCAACCCCGACGTAGGCCGCCCCCTCCTCCCCCAGGGAGAGGGCGTTGAGGTGAAAGGCGAAAAATCGGGCAACGATGATGCCGCCGATGACCAGCGGGGCAATAACCGCTATCTGCTCCCAGCCGGTCACCGAGATGTGGCCCAGCAGGAAGGAATAGACCGACTGGAGGCTTAACTGCAGGCGGTCGCTTATTGAGATTAAGAGGGCCATAATGGCGGCCATAAAGGCGCTGACCACCACCCCGGCCAGGAGCATGCTGACGATAGGCGTTTTGCCCCCCACCCGCGCCAGGTTATAGACCAGAAATACCGTAGCCAGGGCGCCGCCAAAGGCGGCTACCGGCACCAGCCCGAAGCCGAGGAAAGCCAGGTTTATCGGTATCAGCATGGCTATGGTAGCCCCCAGGGCGGCGCCGGCCGAGGTGCCGATGATATAGGGGTCGGCCATGG
>DAOUMQ010000130.1:0-2522 GCA_034410425.1 Dehalococcoidales bacterium
ACCGTCAGCCCGGTTACCTCGGTGTCTTCACCGGGCAATGTCGGCGACGATATAACCATTGCCGGCCGGGGCTTTATAGCCAGCCACGCCATAACCATCACCTACACCAGTACCCCGGTTACCTTTACCGTTAACAGCTTAGCTGACGGCAGCTTTTCCTATACCTTTGAGGTCCCCCCCAGCACCGCCGGTGCCCATACCATAACCGCCACTGACGGCACCAACAGTGTGACCGTCACCTTTTACGTGGAGTCAGGAGCACCGCCTATACCACAACCACAGCTACCCTACATGCTTGATAAGGCAGGCTCGCAGACAGAATTTGACTGGGATAGCGTTACTGACGCTAGCGCGCCGGTAACCTATGACCTCCAGGTGGCCACTGATGAGACTTTCACCGAGCTCCTGGTTAATAGGACGGGGCTGACCCTATCGGAGTATACCCTCACCGAAGCCGAGGCGCTAGAGTCGACCGGCCGGGAAGAGCCCTACTACTGGCGGGTGAGGGCGGTGGATGCCGCCTCCAATGCCAGCGCCTGGTCTCCCGTGGGCACTTTCTATGTCGGCTTTACCTTCGCCGTCACTGGCTGGCTCCTCTGGCTGCTGGTAGGAATCGGGGCGGTCCTTGTCTTTATCCTCGGCTTCTGGCTGGGCAGGAGGTCCGGCGCCGGCGGAGAAGACTACTATTACGAAGCTTGAAGTAACTCTAGCCTATAGCACTCCATAATAAAAGAAGGGGGGCTCAAAGAGCCCCCCTCTCTGGTTTTAAGAAGACCTATAGCGGCCTTAGAATAGCGCGGGCCTGGGCGGCGTCGCCGTCTTTGATTTTTATGGGCAGGCAGATGATTTCGTAGTTGCCGGCTTTTACCTCGGACAGGTTAATCGCCTCGATGACCCAGATTCCGTTGCCCACCAGCGTCTTGTGCACCTCAATCAGGTTGTCCCTGTCCTTGAAACTGCCTATGGCCAGGTAGTCTATGCCGACCACGGCTACCCCCTTGTCCTTGAGGTAGTGCGCCGCCTCGGTGGAGATATAGACGAAGTCCTCAACGAATTTGCCCTTCTGGTAGTATGATGAGTTTATCGTTTGGAAGAGGATGCGCTCTTTAGCCTGGATATTGTGAGCCTCCAGCTCTTCCGGCTTTATCGATACCGTGTCCTTGATTTCAATGACGCGCGCCGGCCCCATGATGGCGTCTAAGGGCATCTGGTCTATGGTCTGGCCATCGGGGAAGAAGTGGCGCGGGGCATCGATGTGAGTGCTGTGGTGGGTGTTTATGGTCATTTGGGTCATGGTAATCGTGCCTTCTTCAACCGTCATCGAGTTGGATACCACGCTGGGCGGGACGGGGTCATGGGGCCAATAAATCATGTCTTTGCTTAAGGGGTAGGAGATGTCTATCCACTTGCCTTTTTCTGCGGCCATTCTCTGCACCTCGCTATCTATTTAGGCGGTCTGTTTATGGTTTATACACTATACCCCGTTCTGTTATAAGAGGCAATAGGTTGGTGGGCCTCTTTGGGGTTTTTGGTGCCCTGCAACCCCGTAGACAACCGTATCTTGACACCCGCTATTTGTGGAGTATAATCCACGCTAGGGAGGCTACCATGACAAAGGCAGGTTATATCGGCCTATTGGTTCTTGCAGTATTGGTAGGTTTGTTCATTGGTTATTGCGTCTTGACGCCAACTTGGCAAGCATCGCAGATGTTACGGTATGACGTTCTAAAAGATACGCTTACTATAGTATTAGCTGTTTCGGCAGTAGGGATAGCAGTATTAGGATATGGTATTTATCTAATCTTATCGGGGCGATTAAAAACTGAGTCAGCCCTAGCTTCTCGTATAGAGGCATTGAAGGGTGCAGTTCGGCAATTCTTAATTTCAGGTTATATGTTTTGGGAATACTATGAAAATACAGGGAAAAAACAGGCCGAATTCTTGAAACTGGCTATAGACTTTACCGAAAGGGCACTTGCTACTTTCAATGAACTCCCCGCAGATGAAGCAAAAAAGCGGGACAATGAGAAAGCGCTCTGTAAGATAAAGAACAATTTGGCATACTATTATGCAGACGCTTTAGAGGCAGAAGATATAGCTAAAGAATACGCTGAATATATCAAGAAAATGATGCCTAAATATGCTGAGGAAAAAGAGAATTGGCTAGACACATACAACCATGTATATCAGCGATTTTCAGCTAATAACGAGGCACATCAGGCGGAGTAGGTTTAAAACAAATATATATCTTCATAACACAACCTCCCTTCAACCTCATCCTAATTACAGTATATCATATATCGAATGTTATAGCCAATGATATAGCACTTGCTATAGTATTTGTCAAGACTTAAGTTTGTTTTCTCAAATTTTACTTCTTGCGTAAGTGCAAACCCCCTTTCAAATTGACCCACTACCATAGCCTGAAGCTATCTCCCCCCTACTCCCCCCTCACCCTCCCTACTGCTGTTTTCCTCTCATACTGCTCAGCCGCCTCAACCACCAGCGCCAGGCTCATCAAA
>DAOUMQ010000131.1:0-6614 GCA_034410425.1 Dehalococcoidales bacterium
GTGATTTGGCATCAAATACACCGTAGCGTGTTATAACGACATCTGCATCTATTGGAGAATTATCAATATTCTTAGGTGAAAATATTTCAGCTATCGAAGGTCTAACGAGCAACAAGCCAAGTTCTTTGGTTTCAATATTATTCACCTTTTTGTTCTTCTTCACCATATTGTTGCTCTCCTATTCAAAGAGGCGGGGAGACTTTACTTCGGGCACTTTGCCTTTGCCCTCTTTTTTGGCGCCCGGCGCTTTAGCCTTGTCTTGGCTTAAAGAAAGCTCCTCGGCGGTTCTCAAGGCGTACTGGTCGGTCATGCCGGCGATATAGTCGACCACCCTGCGCTCAAGCTCACCGCTGTAAGAGCGGTATTCGGCGGGCAGCTTATCTTCATGCTGGTTAAAGTAGTCATACAGAGAGCGAATTATCTCCCTGGCCCTCTCCGATTCTTCCTGCGCCGAGCGTATATTATACACCCGCTCAAAGAGGAAGTTGCGCATGGTGTTGGTTGCCTCCAGAATCTCCGGGCTCATAGTTATAGTGGGGTTTTCCTTACCCTGGCCCCTCACTGCCCAGGAGTGCTCAATGATATCATAGACCATGGTGCTGATGCGCAGGGAGCGGGTATTGCCCAGCTTGGTAACGGCCGATAGCGGCAGGTCGCCTTCGGTGATCATGCCGGCCCTGATGGCGTCGTCGATATCATGGTTTATATAGGCGACGGCATCGGCAATCTTGACCACTTCACCTTCAAGGGTGGCCGGTTGGTCCTCCCCGCCGATTATGCCCTCCGCGGTCTTGGAGTGGTTCAAGATGCCGTCTCTCACCTCCCAGGTGAGGTTCAAGCCCTGGCCGTCGTTCTCCAGAAGGTCGACCACGCGCAGGCTCTGCTCGTTATGGCTGAAACCGTGGTGGTAGAGCTCGTTCAAGACCTCTTCACCGACATGGCCGAAAGGGGTATGGCCTAAGTCGTGGCCCAGGGCGATGGCTTCGGTCAGGTCCTCGTTGAGGTTCAGGGCGCGGGCGATGGTGCGGGCTATCTGGGCCACCTCCAGGGTGTGGGTGAGCCGGGTCACGTAGTGGTCGCCCAGAGGGGCGATAAAGACCTGCGTCTTGTGCTTTAAGCGGCGGAAGGACTTGCTGTGGATAATGCGGTCGCGGTCACGCTGGAAGGCAGTGCGCACCGGGCAGGGCTCTTCGGGTCTTTGCCTCCCCTGCGAGGCCTTGCTCCTGGCGGCATGGGGGGAAAGGCTCTCCTCCCTTTCCTCGGCTAACTGGCGGATATTAAGCTTGTCAATCATCGACCCTTTAGCTTGGCTTCGGCCTTGGCGATTATCTCCCTGGTGGTGCCGATCATATCCGGGCTTACCGAGACCGAGGTGATGCCCCATGCCACCAGCTTTTCGGTAAGCTCCGGGTATACCGATGGCGCCTGCCCGCAGATAGAAGAAGTAACTCCCATTCTCTTGGATACCTTAATCGCCCTCTCCAGGGCGATGAGCACGGCTTCGTTTCTCTCGTCGAAGGTCTTGGCCAGCTTTTCGCTGTCCCGGTCGATGCCCAGGATGAGCTGGGTCAGGTCGTTGGAGCCGATGGATATGCCGTCAAGGCCGACTTCGAGGAACTTCTCAATAAGGAAAATATTGGAGGGCACCTCGACCATCATCCACAGCTTAAAGTCTTTGGAGCGCACCAGTCCCTCGGCTTCCATGAGCTTTTTGGTTTGAACCAGCTCGGCGACGGTGCGGACGAAGGGAATCATCACCCAAAGGTTCGGGTAGTGCTGTCTCACCCTCTTGATGGCTTCCAGCTCCAGCTTAAAGACCTCGACATCGGTGATATAGCGCGAAGCCCCCCTGTAGCCGAGCATGGGGTTCTCTTCTTCGGCTTCGTATTCCTGGCCGCCGGTAAGCTGCCGGTACTCGTTGGTCTTGAAGTCGGTGGCGCGGTAGACCACGGGGCGGGGGTTAAAGGCCTTGGCAAAGATGTTGATGCTTGCCGCCAGCTTTTTGACGAATTCCGCTCCCCGCTTCTGGCTAATCATATACTGGGGGTGCTCCCCAATCTGGGCAATCATGAACTCGGCCCGCAGTAAGCCCACCCCGTCGACGTTGCGGACGGCTACCGCTTCGGCCAGCTCGGGCTGGGCCAGGTTCACGTAGACCCTGGTCTTGGTGGTGATTGTCTCTCTGAGGATATCGGCAACGGCGGTGGTCTTTATCCTCCGGGTCACCTTGCCGTCGTAGATTTTGCCGTGAGAGCCGTCTACGGTGATTACCTGGCCGTCGCTTAAGACGGTTGTTGCCTGCTCGGTGCCGACGACACAGGGGATACCCAGCTCGTGGCTGACAATGGCGGCGTGGGCCGTCCGGCCGCCGCGGTCAGTGACGATAGCTACCGCCCGTTTCATGGCCGGGACGAAGTCGGGGGTGGTCATCTCGGCCACCAGCACGTCGCCCGTTTTTACCTTGTCTATCTCTGATGCCTGGGGGACTATTCTCACCGGTCCTGAGGCTATACCCGGGCTGGCTTTATCTCCGCTGAGGAGCACTGGCGCCGTAATTTCAGGCTCGGCCTCAGCCACTTCCTTGATGGTGGTTACCGGCCGGGTCTGGAGGATATATATCTTGTTATCTTCCTTGGCCCACTCAATGTCTTGAGGGAAGCGGTAGTGGTCTTCTATCTGTTTGCCCAGCCAGGCCAGTTTGGTTATTTCGCTGTCGTTCAGCTTGGGCTGGGACTGGGTTTTAGCGGGTAGCGGCATCCAGATGTTGGCCTCTTCGGCGCTTGTATCCGGGTTTTTGATTAGCTGCGATTCTTGATTGACCGTCTTCCGGGTCAGGATTTCCAAGCTATCTTTATCGACGACATACAGGTCGGGGGTTATCTCCCCGGAGACAATAGCCTCGCCCAGGCCGAAGACGGCCTCAATAACAATCTTGTCGCTGGCGCTGGTTACCGGCTCCAGGGTGAACATCACCCCTGAGGCTTGAGATTGAATCATTTTCTGCACCGGGACGGCGATGCCGACCTTGAAGTGGTCGAAGCCCTGGTGGTGCCGATAGAAGATAGCCCGCGGTTCAAAGAGGGATGCCCAGCATTCCTGGACGGCGGCTACCACCTCTTTTTCTCCCTCCACGTTGAGGAAGGTGCGTTGCTGTCCGGCAAAGGAGGCTTCGGGCAGGTCTTCGGCGGTGGCTGAGGAGCGCACCGCCACCAGCCCCCCGCCCATCTTGAGGTAGGATTGCTCAATATCGCTGGCCAGTTCCGGGGGCATAGCAGCTTTCATGATTAGCTTTTTGACCTCGGCGGCAATTTGCTGGAGCTGTTTGCTGTCGCTGGTGTCTAGCGGCTGGAGGGTCTGGCGGATTTTATCCTTTAGCCCTGACTTTTTAATGAAGTCAAAGTAGGCGCTGGCGGTGACGATGAAGCCGGGGGGGACGGGTATTTCGGCCCTGGTCATTTCACCCAGGTTGGCTCCTTTGCCGCCGACGGTGGGCACATCGTCTTTGGTGACCTCGTTGAACCAGAGGATGGCTTTCTGGCCTTGTCGCATGCTTATGCCTCCTTGCCTTTGTCACGTATGGGGAGTTATAGAACGGGATAGTAAAATTTCCATTGCTAATTATACCATAACGGAGCGTTTGGCTAAATGTTTTTCTCCCTCTGTTTTTAGCCTAGCTCTTTCTTCCCACCCAGCCCGCCCTCATAGGTTTCATCTCTAAAACTCCATTATTCCACCCACAAAAAGGGGAGTAAAGAGAGGTCTCACCTCTGTCGGGTGGGTGGGTATGGGAAGTGAGGCCCCTTCTTGAGATGCCCCCTTTCTTATTGACAGTAGGGGGGATGTGGAGTAAAATTTAGGTGCTGGCTAGAAGTAGAGGAGGTACCTGTATGATAGAGATGACTATTGATAGTATCAGGGTCAGCCTGATGAACTATCAACGGGTGGTGATTCTGAAGGAGAAGGACTCGGACCGCTACCTGCCTATCTGGATTGGCCCCGCCGAGGCGGACGCCATCGCCGTGAAGCTTCAGGACGTCACCGTGCCCCGCCCTCTCACCCACGACCTGCTGCGCTCGGTCATCGATACGCTGGGGGCTACTATCAACTCTATCATTGTCAGCGAGCTTAAGAATGATACCTTCTACGCCAAGATTATTCTCAGCGTGGACGGGGGGCAGATGGAGGTCGATTCTCGCCCCAGCGACGCCCTGGCACTGGCGGTAAGGGCCGACGTGCCCATCTATGCCGATGAGGTCGTCCTGGACAAGGCTAGCATCATGCTGGATAAAGAGACGGGCAAACCTATCCCCCAGGAGGGGGCGGCTGGGGACAAGAAGGTCAGCGAAGAAGAGATAAAGAAGATGTCCGCCTTCTACGATTTCATCAACACCCTCGACCTGGAGGACTTTGATAAACATAAGTCCTGACCGGGGCTTAAAACCGGGAAGCCCTTAATTCTTTTAGATTAAGCAACAGGTAGTTTTGATAATAAAAGCCCTAGAACTGGAAAGCCCTAGGGCTTTTTGACGACCGGAGTTAAGCTTGACCGCTAGAAGCAGATTTGCTATGCTCTCAAAGCATGAGAAGGTGGGGAGCGGCTTTAAGGTTCATCGGGGTGGGGTGGTTCATTGGTATCTCAATCGTGGGTGGTGTGCTCGGCGGTCTCTGGTTAGACGGTAAGTTTGGCACCAGTCCTATTCTGGTGATAGCTGGCTTGATTCTGGGTCTGGTTGTCGCTTTCTATGGCGTTTATCGGATGCTATTACCACTCATGGGCAACAAAAGGGACAAGGAGAATGGCTAGTGCCTGAAAAGAAGGGCTGCCTGGGCTGTTCCTTTCCGATTGTAATCGGTGTTTTTATTGTCCTCCTTGTTCTCCTGGCAGTGGGCTTCGTTATCGGTCCTCTGGGCCAAAGTATGCTCGGCATAGAACTGCCCTCCTGGCTCAGCGCCCTCAGCGTCGACCGGCCCGACCCTCACCTTCCCGCGGCGACTGTTTTTCACATTTTCGGCTTTCCCATCACCAACAGCATTATCGGCGCCTGGATTACTATTATCTTCCTGGCGGGATTCTCTTATATCGTTACCCGCCGCATGAAGCTAATCCCGGGCCGGCTGCAGGCCGCCCTTGAGTTCTTAATCTGCTGGCTCTACGACCTCTGCTGTGGCGTCGCCGGCGAGGCCAACGGGCGCCGCTTCTTCCCGGTGGTGGCTACCATCTTTCTCTTCGTCGCCTTTAATGCCTGGCTGGCCCTGTTGCCCGGCTTCGGCTCAATAATAGCCCATACCGCCGACGGCGAGACGGAGCTGATAAGGGCGGCCAACACCGATATCAATATGCCACTGGCGCTGGCGCTGGTATCTTTTGTCCTTGTTGAGTTCTTCGGTCTGCGCACGCTGGGTATCCGCTACCTGGGCAAGTTCCTTAATTTCGGGGAGTTCTTCAGAGGGGTGCGCCAGATATTCACCGGTAAGCTCAAAGCGGGCTTATCGAGGCTGTTCACCGGGGCGATGACCGTTTTCACCGGTCTCCTGGAGGGCTTAAGCGAGTTTATCCGTATCGTCAGCCTTACCTTCCGTCTCTTCGGCAATATGACGGCCGGTGAAATTCTGCTCTTGGTAGCCGCTTTTCTTATCCCCTGGCTCTTTGCCATACCCTTCTACGGGCTTGAGCTGCTTATCGGCTTCATACAGGCCATTATCTTTGGCGGTTTGACATTAATTTTCCTTACCCTGGCCGTAGAATCTCACGGGGAAGAGACGCCCTAAAATATTACTATACTTATAAGGAGGTCAAGAATGGATGCTGAAGTAATGAAGATGCTGGCGATTGGTCTGGCGGTGGGACTGGGGATGCTGGGGCCAGCCCTAGCCCTCGGGCTTATCGGCTTCTCCGCCCTGCAGGGGATAGCCCGCAACCCCGAGGCGAGGGGCCCCATTTTCACCAACATGATTCTGGTGGCCGGTCTGGCCGAGGCCATCGGCATCTACGTGCTGATTGTAGCCATCATCCTGGCTATGATTGTTTAGGCCAGGAAGTTTTAAGGAGGTTATCATGGGAGATAACGGAATACCTCTGTCTATAGGTATTATTATTGCCGCCGCAGTTCTAGGGGCAGCCTTTATTGCTGGTATGGTGCTTTTAGCCGTCCTTTTTGCCTGAAAACGACTGTGGTCTGGTTAAGGAGGAGAAAATGGGAGGTCTGGAAAGTCTGGGCATAAACATGCCGACCTTGCTGGCGCAGGTTATCAATGTCGCCATCCTTTTCGGGCTGCTCTATCTGGTGGCTTACCGGCCTATTATGAGGATGCTTGACGAGCGCTCGCGGAAGATTAAGGAGAGCATGGAGAATACCGAGCTTATCAAGCAGCACGCCGAGCGGGCCGAAGAGGAAGCGGCCAGGCGCATTGAGGCCGCCGGCAAGGAAGGCGAGGAAGTGGTCGCCCGGGCGATGCGAACCGGAGAAGAGGTTAAAAAAGAGGCACGGCAACAGTCAAAGCAGGAAGCCGAGACCCTTATCGCCAGGGCGCAGGCCGAGATTCGGCGGGAGCGCGATGAGGCTATCGGTGAACTGCGCAAGGAGTTCGCCGACCTGACGGTAACGGCGGCGGGT
>DAOUMQ010000132.1:0-7172 GCA_034410425.1 Dehalococcoidales bacterium
TTCGTTGCCCTCGAGCTTGGCCCTCACCCCTATCGTTCTGCCTTCATTATATGGATTCTCAACATCGGTGGCTGATTCAGTCTCACTCATGTTAAAACAGCCAACGGCCAGCTTATCGCCGGTGAACTTAGGGGCAAATTCAGTATACACCGCTTTTGCCCATGCCTTCGCCTCTTCAGGCAGGGGCGCCATATAGGCAACGAAAACCGGTGTCCATACCCAGTCGGTGCAGGCGCAGTGCATACTTATGCCATAGTCGGCACGCCCCAACTGCTCCTGCTTAAGGGCAGCGGTGAGTATGGAACCCGCCCCCAGGCCGCCGTACTCCTCCGGTATCATCGCTTTCTGGCCGCCGAGGCCGACCTGTCTCTTCTTCAGGATGGGGGTAATTATCTCCTCATGGGTCAAATCGTCGTCAATCTTGTCCCGGACCGGCATAATCTCCTTGTCGGCAAAATCGGCAAAAGTTTTCTGTACCATCCGTGCCTCTTCATCAACGAAGCACTCCGGGTACTGCAGCTTGTACCACTGACTGCTCTGGTCTAACATCGGTTCCCTCCTTTTAATTTATAATTTTGGTCTAGAAATGACCACTTCAAGCCCAGTTTTTCAGGTCGTAATAACCCCTGGCCACGCGGTAGCGGCAGATTTGCTGCCCTCCCAGCCAGAGCTGAGTTACCTTGGCGTCCCTCAGGCACTTCTCATAAGGGAAGTCCTCCGAAATCGCCATCGAGCCCAGCAGCTCGGCGCCCTTGTTGACTATCTCCACCGCCATGTCCGAAGCAAAGACCCTGGTGGCGGCCGCCTTGGAGATAAACGCCGGCGACCAGGGCGGGCCGTATACGTCGAGGTGGTCCATCATGGCGCTCAGGTTATAGATGCTGGCCCTCATCATATCCAGGCCGATGGCCATATCGGCGATTATACCGGCGGCCATGCTGTGCTGCCTCACCGGTTTGAATCCGCCCTGGCGAGTTCCGGTATAATCTAAGACTATCTCAAAAGCGCGCTCGGCGATACCCAGAGACATCGTCGCCGAACGCCAACCCGTCCCCGATTCCAGGAAATGGTAAAAATTGGCATCATTACCGGGGCCGGCCAGCCGATACTCCTTGGGCACCCTGACGTTATCATAATGCACGGCGCTATTTATCGATGTCTTGAACAGCATCTTCTTCTCCGGCTTGCCGAAGGTGAGCCCCGGGGTATCCTTGGGAACGTAAATCAGGGCAACGCCTTCGTCTCCGGCCTTGGGGTCGGTGGTGCAGACGGTCAAGTAGCACTCGGCAATCCCGCCGTGAGTCGGCCAGGCCTTGCTGCCGTTGATGACGTATTCATCGCCCTCAAGCTTGGCGGTGGTCTTAATCCCGGCCCCCGCCAGCAGGGGATTCTCGGAATCAGCCCCGCCGGCTTCATCGGTCATGGAAAGGCAGGCATAGGCCAACTTGCCGCTGCAAAAACTGGGGATGAACCGGTCCATAACCGCCTTGTTTTTGGCCACTATGGCCGGTTTAAGAATTATGCCCCAGTTGATACCCGCCGATAGACTTATGCCACCGTCGCCCTTGGCCAGTTCCTCGCAGATAATGCCCAGGGCGGTATTGGTGCCATCTCCCCCGCCGTAATCGGCCGGATATCCCAGCGCCTGAATCCCCAGGTCGACCAGCTTCTGGTGGACCTTCTCCACCAGACTATAGTCTGCTTCCAGTTTCTTGGTATTGGGGATTATCTCCTTCTTGGTAAAATCCCTTACCGTCTCCCTGATCTGGCGGTCTTCATCGGTCAATAGGTGCTCTAAATTCATGATGGCTCCTTCCTGATAATTATTGCCCCTTAGTCTAATAGACTTCTTCCCCGTACATCATATGATAGCCTTCCTGTTTAATCATGGGCAGCACTTCCTTCATAAAGTCCTGGAACTGCGGCGTGGTGGTGCCCTTCTGGTAGAACTCGTCCAGGTCGTCTACGTGCAGGATGCCGATATAGGTATAGGGAGACTCCCCTCCCACCACCGCCCCCTTTATCCTGACCAGCTCGAACTTCCTGACCGAGGGCAGGCTCTCCAGGAAGGGGCCCTTTACCTTTTTAACGTACTCCTGGTACTGCTCGTCGGTGACGCCGTCGGCCAGGTTGTAGATAGAAATTTCCTTGCCCATTCTGGCGCTCCTTTCTTTAGAAAAGTCTCCTTCGGTCGGCCCGACTAGCCGATGTTACTATAACCACCCTGGTTTGGCAATAACCTGAATTCGGTTAAACGAGAAATTGATTCTATGTTTTCTTCACATTTTAAATTGTCCCTGTTCAACCAGACGCCCCTGAAGCCGGCCTGGCCAGAAGCCATGGCGTCCTCCTGCAGGTTATCGCCGATGTAAACGGCCTTTTCCGCCCTGCAGCCCGACACCTTGAGGGCGTATTCAAAGATTCTCTTATCCGGTTTTGGGACGCCGGCCATCTCCTCGGTTATGATGGCAGAGAAATAATCCCGGATGCCCGCTTTTTCCAGCTTGCTGACCTGCGGCTCGGTGCGCCAGTTCGTGATTATGCCCAACTTCTCCCCCCGGTGAAAATCTAAAAAAGGGCGGACATCGTCAAACAGTTTGCAGTTGTCTTCATAAAGCTCCAGATAAGAGGAGAACAACTCGTCGGCGGAGCCGTCGCTCAAATCGGACTGGAATATCTCCCGCATCCGGCGCCGCCGTTGCTCTTCTAAGGAGATTTTGCCCTGGCGAAAGGGTGGCATGTGCCGCTGGAAGCTCTGGCTCCAGGCCGAGAGGAAGTCCCGGTAATGAGGCAGTCTGTCTTTGAAGCGCACCCCGAACTCGACCGCCGCCGCATCCAGCGCTCTGGTATGGGTTACCAGGGTATCGTCGATATCGAGAAATATCATGGCGCTCCCGTCGCCAATTATAGCATACAGCTCTGGCCGGTAAACCATGTGTTCCCCAGGAGCGGTATATCGTGTTATAATGCTTTAAGAGCAGGCCAGAAATAAGTGACGGGGAGGCGATTATGGAGTACAAAGCGTACCTGACACAAAATTTCAAGACCACGCCCCAGATAAAACATCTTTCCGATGAACAGGTCCAGGCGATTGAAATAGTATCCTCGGTGTTGCCCTTTAAGACCAACAACTATGTAGTTGAGGAATTAATCGACTGGTCTAAGGTCCCCGATGACCCCATGTTCATCGGCACCTTTCCCCAAAAGGATATGCTCATACCGGAGCACTATAAGAGAATGGAGGCCCTGTTTAAAAACGGCGCCGATAAAGCCGAGATTAAAAGGGAAGCCGATAAAATAAGGCTGCAACTTAACCCCCACCCCGCCGGACAGCTGGAACACAACGTGCCGGTGCTGCGGGCGGAAAAGCTCTACGGCATGCAGCACAAATACCGCGAGACAGTCCTCTTTTTCCCCAGTCAGGGACAGACCTGCCACGCCTACTGCACCTTTTGTTTCCGCTGGCCGCAGTTTGCCGGCATGGCCGCGCTCAAGTTCGCCTCCCACGAGGCGGGACTGCTCCTAAAATATCTAGACGAGCACCCCGAGGTCACCGACGTATTATTCACTGGCGGCGACCCCCTGGTAGTGAAGACGGAGATTCTGGCTTCTTACATCGAGCCCCTGCTCGAATCGGGGCTCCCCGGTCTTCGCACTATCAGGATAGGCAGCAAGGCGCTGTCTTACTGGCCCTACCGGTTTTTAACCGACAATGACGCCGACGATTTACTGCGGTTGTTCGAGAAGGTGAAGCGTGCCGGAAAGCACCTGGCCTTTATGGCCAACTTCAATCACCCCGTCGAGCTTGGGGGCGATACCGTCAAGAAGGCGATTAGCCGGATCCTGGAGACGGGCGCGGTAATAAGGACCCAGTCTCCCTTATTACGGCACATAAACGACTCCCCCGAAGTCTGGGCAGAGCTGTGGAAGAGGCAGGTCTCGCTCAATTGTATCCCGTACTATGTCTTCGTGGCGCGGAACACGGGGGCGCAACACTATTTCTCGGTCCCCCTGGTGGAAGCCTGGCAGATTTTCCGGCAGGCCTATCAATCGGTGAGCGGCATATGCCGCACCGTGCGCGGGCCGAGCATGTCCTGCCTCCCCGGCAAGGTGCAGATTCTGGGGGTAACCGAGGTAAACGGCGTAAAGGTAATGACGCTCAGGATGATTCAGGGCCGAAACCCCGATTGGGTAGCCCGCCCCTTCTTCGCCGAGTACGATGAAGATGCCACCTGGTACACCGACCTGAAACCGGCCTTCGGCGAGGAAAAGTTCTTCTTCCAGGACGAGCTGGAAAGAATGCTGGAACCGGAAGAAGTTGAGGTTGTTTACGAATAGTGCTTTACCCGCCGCCGGGATAGCAGCTCTAGGAGGATTAGGTTAGATGGCGAATTTAAGTGATTTCAACCGCTACGGACAGGAGCTGGAGAGACTACTGCCGTTGAGGACCTCTCCCATAGCCGTAAAAATGCTGGAAAAGGAATCGGATATACCCGCCGGCGCCATCAGGCCGAAGAAAGACCGCGGCATCCACATCGCCCAGTGCCAGGCTTTCGCCATCTCCCGCCGCCAGAAAGAGA
Organism: Dehalococcoidales bacterium; assembly: GCA_034410425.1. Lineage (GTDB taxonomy): Bacteria > Chloroflexota > Dehalococcoidia > Dehalococcoidales > BS750m-G39 > DUEC01. The sequence goes on from DAOUMQ010000132.1 coordinate 4,581, forward strand.
CGATAGCCATGCTCAAAGAAGACAGCTGGTGCTTTGCCGCCCTCATCGCCTACGGGCTGGTGGACAAACCGGATGACCCCGAATTCCAGCAGTTCGTCTCTTTCCCCACTTTTGAGAGGGACAAGTACATCGGCATCGTCTCCGCCCCTCTGAAAACGGCTAACTTCGAGCCCGATGTGGTCCTTATCTATTCCAACCCCGCCCAGCTAAGGGCTATGCTGATGCCGACCCACTTCAGAAACGAGGAGGCCCAGGTTAACTCACACTTCTTCCCCCCGGCCTGCGCCTACCAGATTGTGCCGGTGATGTCCAGCGGCCAGCTCATGGTCACCCTGCCCGATATCGGCGATTACCACCGCGCCCTGGCCGCAGAAGACGAGGTCGTCCTCTCCGTGCCCAGGGACAAAATGGCCAAGCTGGTGGAGGGAGTAAAAGAATTTGAAGAGGGAGAAATGAGGGAATTCTTCTCCTATGCCCGCGCCAACATGTACATGCTCCCCGATTTCCCCCACCCCCCGATGTACCAGACGCTGTTCAAGCGGTGGGGACTCTACGAGGATAAGGAAGAAGGCGGCCAGTCTTAAAGTAAAGCAAAAGCGGCTAATGTCATAATTTTGTAAGTTTTTCCCTCCCCATTTTATGACTTTGCCATCACCGGCTGGCTAAAATGTCAGCATGAGCACTGTCAGAGTGTGCTTCGATGCCCTTTTCGAGCCCAGAGAGAATAATTTACCCTCTCCGGAAAGCCTAGAGGTTAAAATATGAAAATAGGCGAGCTCATCAGAGAACGGGGCAGTAGCCTATCTTTTGAATTCTTCCCCCCCAAGGATGAGGCCGGGGAGGCGAAACTATTCCAGACCGTCGCCCAGCTAAAGTCTTTTAAGCCCACCTTTGTTTCGGTGACCTACGGCGCCGGCGGCGGCGCCCTGAAAAACACCCGGCACATAATACTGCGCCTGAAGCGTGAAGCCCATCTTACCGCTATGCCCCACCTCACCTGTGTCGACCAGAGCATGGACGAGCTGGCTAAGATTCTGGACGACTATAAAGAACACGGTATCGATAACGTCCTGGCGCTAAGGGGAGACCCGCCCAAAGGCGCTAAAGAATTCGTTGCCCCCAAGAACGGGTTTTGCTACGCCATAGACCTGGTCAAGCTGGCCATCTCCATCGGCGGCTACTCCATCGGGGTCGCCGTATACCCCGAAGGGCATATCGAGGCGCCGAGCCTGGAAATGGACATGCACTATACCAAGCAAAAGATTGATGCTGGCGCCGATTTCGCCATTACCCAGATGTTCTTCGACAACCGCTTCTTCTACGATTTCCGGGAAAGGGCGGAGAAGGCGGGCATCGCTATTCCCATCATTGCCGGCATCTTGCCCATCACCGATTTTGAGCGGATTATGAAATTCAGCCAGAAAAGCGGCGCCACCATGCCCGACCACATCGCGCGGAGGTTCAGCCGGGCGGGCGCTTCCCCCGAGGAGGCCGAAAAGATAGCCATAGAAGTAGCCACCGAGCAGTGCGCCGACCTGCTTGACAACGGCGTTAATTATTTCCATTTCTACACACTCAATCAAAGCCGGGCCGTAGCCGCGGTGGTCGAAAACCTCTCCCTGGAGCGCCTGGGCTTAAAGACCTCCCCGGCCGGCAAATGATACCAAGGAGGCAGTGATGGCTGAAGAGCTTACCCTCCAAGGGGTCCTGGAAAGGGCTATCCAGAAGGAAATCGATTCGCAAGCCCTCTACCGTACCTTGAGCCGCCGCGTCAGCAACCGCTACGCCAGAGACGCCCTGCAGGAGCTGGCCAAATACGAAAAGGAACACCAGCTGATGCTGGAAAGCTACCGCCGGGGCGAGCTCAAGGAAGGGGCACTCAAGGCGTCCCAGGTCATAGATTACCGGATTGCCGAATACCTGGAGCAACCGGAAATGTCCCCCGATATGAGCCTAAAAGAGGTCTTTCTAATGGCGGCCAACCGGGAAAAGGCGTCCCACCAGTTCTACCTTGCCCTGGCCGGAGTCCACCCCCAGGGGCAGGTAAGAAAAATGCTGGAGAAGCTGGCGGCGCAGGAACTGGAACACAAGCAGAAAGTAGAATATCTATACACCGAGGTCGCCTTCCCCCAGACCGACGGGGGCTAAAGGCGCTGCCAGCCAAGGAAGCCCATAAGGTGATACAATTAAGGAGAGAAGGGAGGTGCCGGGATGAGAAAGGTATACCTGGACAATGCGGCGACGACGCCGCTGTTACCAGAAGTCCGCGAGGCCATGATGCCCTACTTAGGCGATGTCTTTGGCAACCCTTCGGAAAGAGATTTGGTATTCGGAGAAAGCTGAGCAGCTTAGGACAAAGTTTAAAAATTGTAAATTATCTGCGGAAGTTGGTTGTTACCTGCTTTGTGTCGCTGAGCTTTCGCTTATGTATGATAGACCTTCGATGATTTTGGATTACGTGAAAAGACTTTTTTAGATTCAATTAAAAGCTAGCTAGTTTGGGGGCCTAGCTTTATTTGGTAGAGGTTTGACCAGTCTTTGCCTGTTACGTAGCGTCTGTCATTTTTGGTGTCGTATGTATTTCCGTTCAGG
>DAOUMQ010000133.1:0-10229 GCA_034410425.1 Dehalococcoidales bacterium
CCGTTGAGATAGCTATCGTGGCGGTGGTGGTCGGGGAGGGCTTGAGCAACGTCTTTGCCAGTCTGGGGGCTACCTTTATCGTGCCCGGCGGGCAGACGATGAACCCCAGCACCAAGGACCTGCTCCAGGCGGTGGAGGCGGTGCCTTCGGAGAAGGTTATTCTCTTGCCTAATAACAAGAATATAGTGCTCACCGCCGGCCAGGTCCAGTCTTTGACCAAGAAAACGGTCAAGGTGGTGCCCACCAAAACAATCCCCGAGGGGGTGGCGGTGCTTTTAGCCTTTGATTATGAGGCCGACCTGGAAGCCAACGTCCAGAATATGGAAAAGGCGCAGGCGGCGGTCAAGTCTATCGAGGTTACCCGGGCGGTGCGCGCCACCCGGCTGGGCGGGCTGGACATTAAGAAGAATCAAGCCATCGGTTTTCTCGATGGAGACCTGGTGGCGGTGTCCGATAGGGCGGAGGATGTCCTCACCGAGGTGCTGGATAAAGTAAACCTGGATACGGCTGAGGTGGTTACCATCTACCACGGGGCCGATACCAATTCCACCGAGGCGGATAAGGTCGGCGCCGCCGTCCGCGAGAAGTATCCTCAGCTTCAGGTTGAGGTGGTCCAGGGCGGTCAGCCTCACTATAACTATATCGCTTCTGTAGAGTAAAAGGGGAGGGTTCTATTATGACGGTTAAGATTGTCACCGATAGTCTGGGTGACATACCCTCCGGGGTGGCTGAAGAGCTGGGGATTACCGTAATCCCGATAAACGTTATCTTCGGCACCATAAATTACCGCGACGGCGTTGACCTGACCACGGAGCAGTTCTACGATAGGCTGGCGGCCAGCAAGACCTTTCCCACCACCATCGTGCCGCCACTGGGCAGGTTCGCCGATACCTATGATAGGGTGGCTGAGGAGACCGGCGAGATTGCCGTCATTACCAGTTCCCACAAGCTCAGCGCCAGCTATGAGACCGCCGTGCTGGCCAAGGAGCGGATGAAGCGCCAGTGCCGGGTTGAGGTTATTGATTCCCTATCGGCGGTTATGGCGCAGGGGCTGATAGTTATCGCCGCGGCTAAGGCGGCCCAGAGCGGGGCTAAGATGGACAAGGTGCTGGATATAGCCCGCCATAATATTCCCCGGGCAGACGTCCGCATGGCCTTTGATACCCTGGAATACCTCAGGCGGGGCGGGCGCATCGGCAAGGCCAAGACCTTTCTGGGAACGGTGCTCAAGGTGACCCCGATACTGGGCTTGAAAGACGGCGAGGTCTACCCCTTTGACCGGGAGCACTCCCGGGCCAGGGCCATAGACTATTTGTATGACTTCGCCGCCGGCTTTTCCCGTATCGACGGCATAGCCGTGGAGCACGCCACCACCCCCGACGAAGCCGATGAATTGTGTGAGCGCATTAGCGCTAAATTCCCCAAAGCGCCTATCTACCGCGCCAAGGTAGGCCCGGTAATCGGGGCGCATGTCGGCCCCCGCGTCCTGAGCGTGGCCGTGCTTGGGGATAGGGAGTAGCTTATGGTCAGGGTTGTAGCTGATAGCACCTCCGACCTGCCGTCCGAGGTGGCTAAAGAGCTGGGCATTACCGTGGTGCCCCTCTATGTTCACTTTGGCACCGTATCCTACCGCGACGGCATTGACCTGACCACCGACCAGTTCTACACCGACCTGATTGAAAGCGAGGTCTTACCCACCACCTCGACGCCGGCGCCGGCAACCTTTGCCCAAGCTTATGACCAGCTGGCTGAGGAAACCGATGAAATTATAGTCTTCACCATCTCGACCAAGCTCAGCGCTACCTATGATTCGGCGCGGCAGGGCGTAGACCTGATGAAAAGAAAGTGCCGGGTTGAGGTGGTCGATTCGCGGTGGGCTCTGATGGCGCTGGGCCTGCTAATTATCGCTGCCGCCAAGGCGGCTAACAGCGGCGCCAGCTTTGATGAGGTAATCGCCCTGACCAAGAAGAATATACATCGCCTGGATATGCGCATCGCCTTTGATACCCTGGAATACTTGAGGCGGGGCGGGCGCATCGGCAAGGCGCAGGCCTTTTTTGGCTCGCTGCTCAAGGTGAACCCTGCCCTGACCATAAAGGACGGTGAGACCTATCCCGTGGCCAGGGAGCGTTCCCGGGCCAATGCGGTGGATAACCTCTATGACTTCGCCGCCGGCTTTTCCCGCATCGAGGAGATAGCCGTGGAGCATGCCACCACCCCCGCTGAAGCCAATGGGCTGGTAAAGCGCATTAGCGCCAAATTCCCCAAAGCCCATATCTACCGCTCCAAGGTAAGCCCGGTAATCGGGGCGCACGTTGGCCCCCGTGTCCTTGAGGTAGCTGTGCTGGGGGATAAGTAGTCGTGTCCGTCAGAATCGTCGCCGACAGCGTGGCTGATTTGCCGCCTGAAGTAGTTGAGGAGCTGGGGATTACGGTGATTCCACTGATTATCCACTTCGGTACCGAGACCTACCAAGATGGCGTTGACCTTACCGCCGACCAGTTCTATGAGAAGCTGCAGACCAGCAGGTTCTTTCCCACGACCTCAATGCCGGCGCCGCCGACCTTCGCTAAAGTTTATGACCGTCTGGCCAAAGAAGCTGACGGAATCCTGGTTATTACCCTCAGCTCCAGGTTCAGCGTTCTCCATGATGTGGCCTTAAAAAGCATTGAGCTGATGCAACGCCAGTGCCGGGTGGAGGTGCTCGATTCGGAGTGGGCCACCACCGCCGAGGGGTTCATCGTTATGGCCGCGGCTGAGGCGGCCAAAGCCGGAGCCAGCCTCGACCAGGTGATAGAGGCGACCCGCAAGACCATTCCCCGCGTTGATTTTCTGGCCGCCTTCGATACCCTGGAGTACCTGAGGCGGGGCGGGCGCATCGGCAAGGCGCAGGCTTTCATGGGGTCGATGCTCAAGATTAATCCTCTGGTCACCTTGAGGGAAGGCGTGGTTGAACCGGCGGGCAGGACCCGCTCCCGGGCCAAGGCCATAGACCGCCTCTATGACTTTGCCGCCGGCTATGCCCGCATCGAGCGGATGGCGGTGGAGGATACCGCCTGCCCTGAAGACGCCGAGGCACTGCTAAAAAGGCTCGGCGCGATATATCCCAGAGAGAGAATCTATCGCTCCCGGATGACGCCAGCCATCGGCACCCATACCGGGCCCGGCCTTTTGCTGGTATCCGTACTGGGAGACAAGAAGTAACTAGCCTGGCAATGGAGACCGAGACGTGTCGGTGAATATCGAGTCTCTGCGCAAAATTCTCCAGCTTGAGCGGGAAAAGGGCTATACCGATACCGCCGTCATCGGCGGCCTGGACCGATTTCTGCACCGCTGGGCCGGACAGGCCCTGGAATCAATAACCAATCCACAGCTTTTAAAACAATTTCGCCGCCTCCGCTTAGACGATTCCAAGTATGCCTCCCTGACCAGGCCGCGGCGGGAACGTTGGCTGGAGGGGGTGCTCAAGTTTCTCTCCGAGGCGGAGCACAGCGAAGTTGAGAGTGAGGCCAAGGCGCCGCCGGAAAGCGTTGTGTCCCCCGCCCCCCGCCGGCGTCCTTCAGCAAAAGAGAAGGCAAAAGGTGAGTCCCTGGATGCCCCCATCACTGTTTTGAAGGGAGTCAGCACCAGCCTGGCGGCTAAGTTCAAGCGCCTGGGGGTGGCAACAGTCCGCGACCTGCTTTATTTCTTCCCCCACCGCCACCTTGACTACAGCCAGAGGAAATATATCTCCCAGCTCAGCGAGGGTGAGGAGCAGACGGTTATCGCCAATGTCTGGCAGGCCCAGGTGACCATGCTCGGGGGCAGGCGGGGCACCGAGGCTATCGTCGGCGATGAGACCGGCAACGTCAGGGCGGTCTGGTTCAACAATCCATACCTGGCCAAGAGCCTGCCCACCAATGCCCGGGTGGTGCTCAGCGGCCGGGTGAGCCTTTTCGGCGGGCGGCACGTCTTTGAGTCCCCGGAGTGGGAGCTTTTGGAGGACAAGGAGCTGATTCATACCGGGCGCCTGGTGCCTATCTACCCCCTGACCCAGGGGCTCAAGCCCCGGCAGGTGCGGAAACTGATGAAAGGGGTGGTCGACCGCTGGGCGGGGCAGGTGGAGGACTTTCTGCCCGCCGAATTGATAGAGCGGCGCAAACTGCTGGAGCTTCCCCGGGCGATAATGCAGGCCCACTATCCCGATGACGTGGCTTCAAGAGAAAGCGCCAGGCACCGCCTGGCTTTTGACGAGCTCTTCCTCCTGCAGTTGGGGGTGTTGGGCAGAAAGTACGACTGGCAGGAGAGCCAGCCGGGCAATCCCTTTACCGCCGATAAGAAGGCGCTGGATACATTCTTAAAGTCACTGCCTTTCCAGCTGACCGATGCCCAGCGCCGGGTGCTCGCCGAGCTTTTAGCCGATTTGGAGAAGCCGAGACCGATGTCCCGCTTACTTCAGGGGGAGGTGGGCAGCGGCAAGACGGTGGTGGCTACGGCGGCCCTGCTCTTTGCCGCCGCCAATGGCTATCAGGGGGCGTTCATGGCGCCGACCGAGATTCTGGCCGAACAGCATTTCACTAATGTCAGCCAGCTCCTCTCCCGGGCCGGCAAACAGGTGGCCGAAGAGGAAAACCTGCGTAGCTTCTCCGGGCTGCTTGCCAAGCCGCTTACGGTGGCGCTGCTTATCGGCGACATAAAACAGGCGCGGAAGCAGGAAATCCAGCAGCGCATCGGCGCCGGTGAGATAGATATTGTTATCGGCACTCACGCCCTTATTCAGAAAGAAGTCGGCTTCCAGAGCCTGAGCCTGGCCGTGGTCGACGAACAGCACCGCTTTGGCGTCGCCCAGCGCTCGGCACTGCGGCAGAAGGGGTTTAACCCCCACGTGCTGGTGATGACGGCTACCCCCATCCCCCGCACTTTAGCCCTGACCCTCTACGGCGACCTTGACCTCTCGGTCATTGATAAGCTTCCCCCGGGCCGGCAGGTGGTCAAGACGCGCTGGCTCAAACCGGCGCAGAGGGACAGCGCCTACGCTTTCTTGAAAAAGCAGGTGGTTCAAGGGCAGCAGGCGTTTATCATCTGCCCACTGGTCGAGGATCGGAGATAATCCAGGCCAAGGCGGCGGTGGCCGAATACCAGCGCCTTTCTGGGGAGGTCCTCCCCGACCTCAAGCTGGGCTTAATCCACGGGCGGATGTCAGCGGCGGAAAAGGACGAGGTAATGCACCGCTTTCGCTCCGGCGAGCTGGAGGTCTTGGTCTCGACGCCAGTAGTTGAGGTGGGCATAGATGTGCCCAATGCCACCGTGATGCTGGTGGAAAGCGCCGACCGTTTCGGCTTGTCCCAGTTGCACCAGTTCCGCGGCCGGGTGGGGCGGGGCAGCGAGCAGAGCTACTGCATGCTCTTGGCCGAGAACCCATCCGAGATAGGCAGAGAACGTCTGGATATCATTGAGAAGACTCAAGACGGTTTTGAGCTGGCTGAAGAGGACCTTAAATTAAGGGGGCCGGGAGAGTTCTTCGGCACCCGCCAGAGCGGTCTTCCCGACCTGCGCATGGCCAAGCTGTCTGATGTTAAGCTTTTGGAGCTAGCCCGCACCGAGGCGATAAGGCTCTTTGAAAAAGACCCTGGTTTGAAGAAATCAGAGCACGCCCTGCTGTCCAAGGAGTTGGCTCGCGTGTGGCAGCCGGGCGGGGAGTTGAGCTAGGAATAGCCTTTACCAACGTTTTTCTTCCCACCCTACCCACCCTCATAGGCGTCGCCTCTAATACTCTCTAGCCACCCCACCCCCTATTTGCAAATGTTTTGCGCCCCACCCAGCCCGCCCTCAGAAGCTATGCTTCTAAAAACTTTCTTTCCCCACCCCTGAGTTTTCTTCCCACCCAGCCCGCCCACAAGCGTTTTGCCGCGTAAAAAGCATAGAGGGTTGACCTTTAAAGTGAAATATGTGTTATAATCTAGGCATAGATTAAAGCAAAAGCCCACAAGAGCCTTGCTTAGCCTGCAAGCCTGTTTTAGGGGATTTGCCGGGTTTTTGTTTTAAGAAGGAGGAAAAGGACTTGAAAGGAAAGGTAAAAAAGCTCATCAGGGATAGGGGCTTCGGCTTCATCACTGCCGAAGACGACAAGGAGGTATTCTTCCACCGCTCCGATTTAGCTGAAGCGGACTTTGATACCATGGAAGAAGGCGCCAGCGTGGAGTTCGAACTGGAAAGCGGCGCCAAGGGACCGCGGGCGGTTAAAGTAAAAGTGGCCGACTAAAGCGAATAAGGGGGTAGAATGTTAACGGTAACGGCGCAGGCTGCAGAGAAGTTGAGAGAAGCTATTCAGGCTCAGAAGCAGGACCCCGAGATAGCCATCAGGCTTGTCCCCTCTACTTCCAAGCCCAACCAGCTAGGCATGGCCATGGACAAGGAAAAGGAGGGCGACCAGGTGGTGGAGAGCGAAGGGGCCAAGGTCTTATTCATCAGCTCTGAGCTGTCTCAGGCGCTTGATGGGATGGTCATTGATTGCAAGGAAACCCCCGAAGGCGTGCAATTCAGTCTAACTAAGCTGGCTGCTGACAGTAAGTAGCCCGGCATTAACCCTCTCCGTCCTTAAATTAATCAGACTGCTCTTTGGAGCGGGCGCTAGCCCTAACGCTTCAGGGAGGGATATTCTCGTTGGACTTTAAGCCCGAGATTGCTTAACGGCACGTCGGCAACGTGCTATAATTTAGGCATAGATGATTAAGCAGAGAATTATCGAGCTGCTGGCGCAGGCGGCGGCTAAAGCCCAGGAATCGGGCAAGCTGCCCCCGGTTGTCTTGCCCGAGATTATAATAGAGCACCCTCAGAACCCGGAGCACGGCGATTATGCCTCCAGCGTCTCGCTGAAACTAGCCCGTGCCACCGGCACCGAGCCGCTGACGATTGCTAAAGCTATAGCCGCCCTCATCGCTCCCGACCCCGAGATTGGCGCCGTCACCGTGGCGCCGCCGGGGTTTATTAATTTCACCCTCAGTAATGACTGGCTGACCGGTCAGGTCGACTCAATAATGGCCGCCGGCGATGCCTACGGCAATATCGACCTGGGGCGGGGCAGCCGCGTACAGCTGGAATTCGTCAGCGTCAACCCCACCGGACCGCTCCACGTCGGGCATGGCCGTGGGGCTATTCTGGGCAGCACCCTGGCCAATGTCCTGGCGGCGGCCGGCTATAAGGTGGAAAAAGAATACTATATCAACGACGCCGGCAGCCAGGTAGACGCTTTTTATCGCTCCCTCTACGCCCGCTACCAGCAGTGTCTGGGCACTGATGCCGAGATGCCCTCCGATGGCTACCTGGGCAAGTATATGGTCGACCTGGCTAAGGAGATCATCGCTGAGCAGAAAAAGCGCTTTCTCTCCATGCCCCCGGAAAAGGCGACTCAAGAGCTGGGCAAGATAGGCTTGGCCAAGATGATAGAGCTTATCAAGGAAGACCTGGAGCGGCTGGGGGTGAGCTTTGACGTCTGGTTCAGCGAGCAGAGCCTTTTCGATAAGGGGCAGTACGGCAAGGTAATGGCTTTGCTTAAGGAAGGCGGCTATATCGGGGAGAGGGAGGGGGCTACCTGGTTTGTCTCCACTGCCCTGGGTGATGACAAGGACAACGTGGTGGTGCGCAGCGATGGCTCTCCCACCTATTTTGCCTCGGATATCGCCTATCACTATAACAAGTTCCTGGAGCGCAAGTTTGACAAGGTGATTAATATCTGGGGGGCCGACCATCAGGGGCATATCTCGCGGATGAAGGCGGTGGTCAGCGCCCTGGGTATCGCCCCGGAGCGCCTGAAGGTGATAATCTCCCAGATGGTCACCCTGCGCCGCGGGGATGAGCTGGTCAAGGTTTCCAAGCGTAGCGGTGATATTATCACCCTCCGCGAGCTGGTCGATGAGGTCGGCGCCGACGCCTGCCGCTATTTCTTTGCCGCCCGCTCCGCCGATAGCCAGATGGACTTTGACCTTGAGCTAGCCAAGAAGCAGTCCGCCGATAACCCGGTCTACTACGTCCAGTACGCCCACGCCCGCATTGCCAGCATCCTTCGCTTAGCTAAGGAAAGGGGGGTTAAAAGTGACGGCGATGTTGCCCTGCTTACCACCGAGCCGGAGCTGACCCTAATCCGCAAGATGCTGCTCCTGCCGGAGACGGTGGAGGTGGTCGCTCAGACCCTGGAACCCCACCACCTGGCCTATTACTCCCAGGATTTAGCCACCGTCTTTCACAGCTTCTATATGAAGTGCCGCGTCGTCTCCGATGATGAGGCTTTGAGCCGGGCCCGCCTTAAATTGGTCAAAGCGGCCAAGGTGGTACTGGCCAAGACTCTGCACCTTATGGGGATGACCGCCCCCGATGAAATGTAAAGCTTTTACCGCCCCTCCCCCTTATACTTTTTGATTAGTTCTTTATAGATTTGCGGCGCCTGCTCCCCCCACCACAACTGCTCTTTGGTAGCCTTGCCCATTACTCTGCCCGGAACGCCGGCGACGAAGGAGCCATCGGGGATTTGGCTTTCCTGCTTGACCAGGCAGCCGGCGGCGATTATACAGGAATCGCCGATTTCGGTATCATGCAGGATGGTGGCGTTCATGCCGACCAGCACGTTGTTGCCGATTTTACGGCAGTTGAGCACCGCGCCGTGGCCGATATGCACGTTATCGCCGATGATAACATCTTCCCGGTAGGTAGGGTGGGAGGGCGTCCCCGAGTGAATAACGCAGTTATCTTCAATAGCGGTATTTTTGCCGATTTTGATACTGCCGAAGTCAGCCCTGATGACCGCCCCCGGCCAGACGCTGGAGTTCTCCCCGATTTCCACCTCCCCGATAATATAGGCGGCTTCACTGATAAAGGCGCTCTCGGCGATTTTGGGCTTTTTATCCCCCAGGCTTCTAATCATTTTTACCCCCTCTAGAAGTCACCCCTATTATAAGCTCCTCCCCCTAGTTTTAAAAGTTGTCTCTTGTCCCAAACCCGCCCGCCCAAAAAGGTTTTGCCCCTTTTCATCTCTTTAGCCCACCTCCTTTATCTCGGTCGTTCTTCTTCCCACCCTGACCCACCCTCGGGGGTTAGCTCCCCCAAACCCTGTTTTCTGGGGTTTTTAAAAGGGTGCCACCCTAGCACGGCAGGGCGGGCTGGGTGGGGAATTTAACACTCGCTAACAGGGGATTTCCCCATCTCGTCTTGTCCTGCTCTCCCCCTTTGTGCTAAACTTCCCTTTTGGAGGAGGCTAGATGAAAAAGCGCGTTTTTTCGGGTATTCAGCCCACGGGCTCGCTCATGATTGGCAACTACCTGGGGGCGATGCAGAACTACGTCAAACTCCAGGACGACTATGACTGCGTCTACTGCATCGTCGACCTTCACGCCATCACCATTCAGCAGGACCCTAAAGAATTGAAGTCCAGGAGCCGCGAGGTCACCGGCCTGCTCCTGGCGGCCGGCATCGACCCCAAGCGCTCTATCCTTTTCATACAGTCCCACGTCAGCGCCCACAGCGAGCTGGCCTGGATCTTGAACTGCTTTATCCCCATGGGCTGGATGCAGCGCATGACCCAGTTCAAGGAGAAATCGGCCAAGCACAAGGAGCAGGTGAGCGTTGGCCTTTTCGATTACCCGGCCCTGATGGCGGCCGATATCCTGCTCTACAATACCGATGTCGTGCCGGTGGGTGAAGACCAGAAGCAGCACGTTGAGCTGGCCAGAGATACGGCCCAGCGGTTCAACAGTATCTACGGTGAGACCTTCGTCCTGCCCGAGCCGTTGATACCCGATATCGGCGCCCGCATCATGGGCCTGGACGACCCGACCAAGAAGATGAGCAAGAGCGAGACCGCCTCGGGCCACGCCATTGACCTCCTCGACCCCCCCGATGCCATCCGCGCCAAGATAATGCGGGCGACCACCGATTCCCAGCGCGAGATACGCTTTGACGCCTCCCGCCCCGGTATCTTTAACCTGCTTACCATCTACCACCTTTTTAGCCGGCGCAGTCAGAAGGATATAGAGGCGCAGTTCGAGGGCAAGGGTTACAGCGATTTCAAGGAGGCATTGGCTGAGGTGGTCATTGAGGGCCTGCGCCCTCTCCAGGAGCGCTATAGAGAGCTGACCGCCGACCCCACCCACATCGACTCCATCTTGGCCGACAGCGCCGCCCGCGCCCGCCCTATTGCGGAGAAGGTTTTAGCTGAGGTGAGGAGGAAGGTGGGGTTGGGGTAATTAACCACTCCCTTG
>DAOUMQ010000134.1:0-7804 GCA_034410425.1 Dehalococcoidales bacterium
TGCTTGAGCGTCCCCGGCTACTTTGGCGAAATCAATCGCGCTAAAACGGTTACCGCCAAGGGGCGAGACGCCAAGGGTAAAGAGATACGAATCAAGGCCGATGAGCTCCTGGCCCAGGCGCTGGAGCATGAGATAGACCACCTAAACGGGGTGCTCTATATAGACCACCTGGAGGAGCGGGACAACCTGCACCGGGTTGAAGGCGGGACAACCGAGCTCTAAAATAGATCTTGAATACGGCGACTGCTGGCGGTAGCCGCGGAAGAAGCCTCTTCAGCCAGCCCCTCAGGCTCAAAGTAGAAAAGGTCGTCGAATTTATAGCCGGAAAAGGCCTTTATGGCGCCGATAATGAATACCCGATTGATGCTGCGCTTTCCTTCCAGCACCCGGTAGACCTGGCTCACCGATATATCCATGGCCCCAGCCAGCTCGGACAGATTCTTATACTTCCTGGGGTATAGGTCAAAAACCCTTGTTTTTAGTAGCATAATGTCCGCTCTTATGCCAACTGGCAACAGTATAGCCTTAAGCCTGCCCCTTGTCAAGGGGTTATTGCTCTAGTTTGGCTTACCTTTCGCAAAAAGGTATTGACATTTGCCATCTGGCGAATTATAATCAAGCTACTATGGAAAGAGATGATAGAAGCAACAATCTGGGTGAAATAATCAGGCAGGGAAGAATTACAATGCGGCTGACTTTAAGCCAGCTCAGCGCCTTATCAGGCGTGTCCTCATCGCACCTCGGGCGCATTGAAAGAGGTGAACGTTATCCTTCAGGCTCAATTCTGCGCAGAATCGCCGAACCACTGGGCTTTGAGGAGAACGAGCTATTTACTCTGGCCGGCTACCTTTCCCCCTCTTCATCGGGCATAGCCGAGAGCCGGCCTCATTATAGCGGTGGAGACTTAGACCCCTATGTGGCCAGGATGTTGGCCCAGGAACCTGTCGATGTGCAGCGCGCCGTTATCGGAATCCTCACCATCTTGAAGAGCATTGCCAAGAGCATGACCGAAACTGGCAAGTAACTGCACCTTTGTCCAACAATTAACTCCACAACTACCAGTCAGCCGCTACTTTATACTCCCCTTGATAAGTGAGCCGACTGGTAGTATAGTGTAACTTTAGAGATTATTGGGTAAAGAAGCCTTGAAGCTAATTATCGAGCCTAGAGCCTTATCATTACTAGCCGCGGTAAGCAACCTCCTCACCGAGCAGGATATAAAGGCGTATCTTGTCGGCGGCTTTGTCCGCGATGTCCTGCTTAAAAGAGAGACGGCTGATATTGATATCGCCATAGCCGCCGACGCCCTGGAGATAGCCCCCAAAGTAGCCGATGCCCTCGGCGGCCGCTTTGTCCTGCTGGATAAGGAGAACCAGGTATGCCGGATAGTGATAGCCGATGGCAAAGCGCCGGGGGGACGCTGGCAGCTCGACCTCTCCGCACTGCAGGGCGACATTGAGCCGGACTTAGGCCGGCGCGACTTCACCATAGACGCCATAGCCGTCGACTTAGCCGAGCTGAAAAGGGCCAATGTCACTCTCATAGACCCCTTTAAGGGCCGGGCCGACCTGAAGCAGAGAGTGATTCGGGCGGTCTCGGAGACAGCCTTTCAGTCGGATGCCGTTCGTTTGTTAAGGGCGGTGCGCCTGGCGGCTGAGCTCGGTTTTAGCCTTGAGAGCCAGACGGAGAGCCTGGTCAAAAGCAACTGCCACCTCATCGCTGGCGTTGCCGGGGAGAGAATCAGGGAGGAGCTACTGAGGTTACTGGCCGTCCCCGAACCCCAGCGATATCTAGCCTACATCGATGAGCTGGGGCTGGTTACGGCTATCATCCCCGAGCTGGCTCAAGCCAAGGGGGTCTCGCAGCCCAAGGAGCACTACTGGAACGTCTTTGACCATTCCCTGCAGACGGTGGTCGCCGTCGATTTCCTGCTCCGCCAGGGAAGCTGGCAGCATGCTAATGACAAGATACTGGCCGTCGCCCCCTGGTCTAAAGTTTTAAGCCGGCACTTCGCCCAAGCGGTAAGCGGCGGCAGCACCCGGCGGTCACTGCTAAAGTTAGCCGCCCTGCTCCACGATGTGGCCAAACCCGAGACCAAGGCCATCGGCGAGGACGGCCGGACGCACTTTCTGGGGCACGCCAAGCTGGGAGCGGCTACCGCGGCGGCTATCTTGGAAAGATTGAGATTCAGCGGCAAAGAGATTAAACTGGTAGAGATAATGATAGAACACCACCTCAGGCCGGGGCAGTTGAGCCAGGAAGGGCTTCCCAGCCACCGGGCTATTTATCGTTACTTCCGCGATACCGCCGATGCCGGTATCGATACCCTTTTCTTGAGCCTGGCCGACCACTTAGCCACCAGGGGCCCGAACCTGGACCTGGCCGGGTGGCAGGAACACACCAAAATGGTAGAATATGTCCTGGCCCAGCACTTTGAGCAGGAGAAGCGGGTAGTCCCGCCCAAACTTTTAGACGGGCACGACCTAATCCGCATCTTCGGCTTAAAGCCCGGGCCCAGGCTCGGAGAAGCGCTGGAAGCGGTGCGCGAGGCGCAGGCCTCAGGTGAAATAGCCAACAGAGAAGAGGCTATCGCCTATATCCGCGACCGCCTGGCAACGAAGGCAGTGTGAAAAGATATGACTAGAGGCAATACGCTGGTCTTGCTAATAATACTAGTGCTCCTGGCCTTTGCCGTCTGCGCCCTGGTCTACCCCCTGTTTGGGCGGCAGGAAATGCGGCTGGGACTGGACCTGCAGGGCGGCATTCACATGGTCTACCAGGCCGATTTCTCCGAGGTGGAGCCGGGCTCAGAGTCGGAGGCCCTTGACGGCGCCATCGCCGTCATTGAGAGGAGAATCAATGTCTTCGGCGTGCTGGAGCCGGTTATCCAGAGGCAGGGCGACGACCGCATACTGGTGGAACTGCCCGGGGTAAGCGAGGCCGAGGAGGCCAAGGCGCTCATCGGGCAGACCGCCCTGATTGAATTCCGGGAGCAGGCAGTGAACGAAGATGGAGAGATAGAGTGGATACCCCTTACCGCCACCATCGATGGTGTGGAGAGAGTGCTCACCAGTAACTACTTCAATGACAATACCTATATAAGTCAAGATAACCTGGGCCGATTGCTATTGGTCTTTGAATGGAACGAGGAGGGAAAGGAGCTCTGTGAGCAGATAACCCCGCGCATTCTGGGGCAGCCAATGGGCATTTTCTTGAGCGGCGAGCCCCTGCTGGGCGAGGACGGTCATCCTATAGCCCCTACCGTGAACGACCCCCTTGAGGAATGCAATACCATTGAAGGCTTAAGCTATACGGACGCTTCCGAACTATCGGCGTTGCTCAATGCCGGGCGCATTCCCCTCCCCCTCACCCCCATCTACGAGCAGACGGTTACCCCTACCCTGGGCAAAGACTTCATCGACATGAGCCTGAAGGCGGGAATAATCGGCATCATACTGGTCATGCTTTTCATGATTATCTACTACCGCCTGCCCGGGCTCCTGGCCAGCCTGGCCCTCATTTTCTACGGGGCCGTGGTGCTGGCCATATTCAAGCTGATTCCGGTCACCCTGACCCTGGCCGGCATCGGCGGCTTCATCCTCTCTATCGGCATGGCGGTGGACGCCAACGTGCTCATCTTTGAGCGGATGAAGGAGGAATTCAGGATGGGGAGAACGCTGGGGGCGGCTATCGAGGCCGGCTTTAACCGCGCCTGGACGGCTATCAGGGACAGCAACGTAACCACCCTTATCGTCTGCGTCATCCTCATCTGGCTGGGCAGTAGCATCGCCGAGAGCGCTCCGGTAACCGGCTTCGCCGTGACCCTTCTTATCGGCGTGCTGGTCAGCATGTTCAGCGCCATCATCGTCACCCGCACCCTGCTGCGCCTGTTCGTGCATACTCCTCTAGCCAGCAAGACAGGGCTATTCAGCACCTACCAGAGGAGAAAAAATGTTTGATATCGCCGGCAAGAGGACTCTGTTCCTGGTCATCTCGGAAGCGATAATCCTTATCGGCATTATCGCCCTGGTGGTCTTTGGGCGTAAACCGGGGATTGAGTTCAGCAGCGGCTCCATAATGACGGTGAGCTTTGAGGAAGAGGTAACCCAGAGCGAACTGCAGGAGGAGATGGTAAACCTGGGCTATGATAACGTGATTATTCAGCGCACCGGAGAGGGCGATTATATCATCCGCACCCCGGAGCTGAGCGGGGAGGAGAAGGCGGCCCTGGAGGACGGTTTAAGCGCCAGGTTCGGCGCCCTCACCGAGAGGGAGTTTTATTCGGTATCGCCCATGGTAGCCACCGAGACCGCCCAAAACGCCATTATCGCCGTAGCCGTAGCCGCTGTCGGTATACTGCTCTATATCACCTGGGCCTTCAGGCGCATGCCCAAGCCCTTCCACTACGGCATCTGCGCCATAATCGCCCTGGCCCATGACGTGGTGGTGGTGCTGGGGGTCTTCTCCATACTGGGCGCCATACTGGGCTGGGAAATAAACCTGATGTTTATCACCGGTGTTTTAGCCGTCATCGGTTACAGCATCAATGACACCGTGGTTATTTTTGACCGCATACGCGAGAACTTGAGAAGGGGCATAAGCCCCGACTTTGCCACGGTGGTCAATTCCAGCCTGGTGGAGACCATGGGCCGTTCCCTGAATACCTGTTTAACCACCCTATTTGTCGTCATCGCCCTGCTGCTCTTCGTCGGGGCATCAATCCAGAACTTCGCCGTGGTCCTGCTCATCGGCATCGTCTCCGGAACCTATAGTTCAATCTTCATTGCTGCCCCGCTGCTCCTAGTCTGGGAGAGGGGGGAGTGGGGCGGACTGGTTTTCATACCCCGGGCCAAAGCCAAAGGGGCATAGAAATGCCAGCCACTAAAGAGAGCGCCGCCAAGCTTTCTGTCTTTGCCGTAAGCTCCCTGATAGTCTTGAAAGTAGCCGCCAGCATCGTTACCGGCAGTATCGCCATCAGGGCCGACGCCATCCACAGCACTATCGACCTCTTCGGGGTAATCGTTGGCTACATCGGCATCAGGATTTCAGGAAAACCCCCCGACGAGCGCCATCCCTTCGGTCACGGCAAGGCGGAGAACATCGCCGGCGTGGTCATCGCCGGACTGATATTTATCGCCGCCGGCACCATTATCTATCAGGCGGTAAGCCGGCTCATTGCCGGGGCGGCCGTAGAGATGATAACCATCGGCATCTACGTGACCGCCGCCGCCCTGGTCATAAACGGCATTATCTCCTGGTACGCCTTGAGGGTAGCCCGCGCCACCGATTCCATAGCCCTGGAAGCCACCGCCCGCGATATGTTCGCCGATATGATCAGCTCGGTGGCGGTGCTGGTGGGGCTGGTCCTGGTAAGGCTGACCGGGGTTACCATCCTCGACCCCGTCGTCGCCCTGCTGGTGGCCGTACTGATTGCCCGCACCGCCTACCTCACCATGAAGAAGTCGGTCGGCGGGCTGATGGACACCAGGCTGCCCAAAGACGAAGAGGACGAGATAGTCTCCTGCCTTCAAAGACACGGCGGCCAGATAGCCGGTTTCCACAAGATACGCACCCGCAAGGCGGGCAGCCAGCGTTACATCGACTTTCACCTGGTGGTGTCCAGGCACATCAGTGTGGAAAGGGCGCACCGGCTCTGCGACCAGCTGGAGCAGGAAATAGAAGCCAGGCTATCCGATACCAGCGTGACTATCCACGTCGAGCCCTGCGACGGGAAGTGCCGGCAATGCTCAACCTCCCCCGACCTCTGCCGGCACATCTAGCCCAGCCCGTGTATCGCCTTTACCGCCTCGATGAGGCGCTCGATGTTAGCTGCCTTGAAGTGGCGCGGCGAGGGGCCCAGGGGGTCGCGGGTAGCGCTTTTGCCCAGCAGGACATCAAAGGTGGCTTTCACCGATGCCGCCAGGGCCTCCAGGTTGTAGCCGCCCTCCAGAGTGAGCACCAGACGACCGCTACAGAGCTCATCGGCCAGGCCCTTGATAACCCCGGCAATTTGAGCTAAGCCGCTGACGCTCAACTCCATCAGGGCTAAGGGGTCGGCCCAGTGGGTGTCGTAGCCGGCCGAGACCAGGACAAGCTGGGGCTGGAAGTTCCTGGCGGCGGGGACGATAACCTGCTCGAAGACCTTTAGATACTCATCATCGCCGCAGCCGGCCGGCAGGGGTATATTGATATTCGTCCCCTCGGCGGCTCCGCTTCCGGTCTCATTGATGTCGCCGCTACCCGGATAGAATGGGTACTGGTGGGTGGAGATGTACATCACCTGGGGGTCATCGTAGAAGGCTTCCTGGGTGCCGTTGCCGTGGTGGACGTCAAAGTCAATGATGAGGATGAGCCCCAGCTTATACTCGGCCAGGGCATACCTGGCGGCGATAGCTATATTGTTAAAGAGGCAGAAGCCCTTGCCGTAGCCGGAGGTGGCATGGTGACCGGGGGGCCTGACCAGGGCGAAGGCGCTGTCAACCTCCCCAGCCATAACCGCCTCAACTGCCCGCATAAGGCCGCCGGCGGCGTAGAGGGCGGCTTCATAGGAGCCTGAAGACATTACGGTATCGGGGTCAAGCCAGCCGCCGCCCTGGCTGGCTAAATCCTCAGTCTGTTTAATATATTGTTTCTGGTGGACAAGGGCTATTTCTTCAACCGTGGCCGGGCGTGGTTCAATCAGGGTTAGCTGTTTTTTAAGCCCCGTTTTCTCCAGGTGGGAGATAATCGCCTCCAGCCGGGCGGCAACCTCTACGTGCTGGCCGGTATCATGCTTTAGATAGATTGGGTCATAGACATAGCCTGCTGACATAGCTGGCTTGATGATAGCAGATAGCAGACTTGATAAACAAGGTAGCACCCCTCCCCCAATTTTATCTTTTCCCACCCGCCACCCTCTTTAAGGAAAAGAGGGGCTATCGCCCCTCTTAAACACCCCGATTAATCCCCCCTTTTTCCCTCCACCAAAAACGAGAGATCGGTTACCAGCCTTTATAGGGTGGGATTGGGTGGGAAAAAAGGCAAAAGCTAAAAACAGGGGGAATAGGGGCGGATAGAGACCGTGTAAGAGAGGTGCAACCTTTTTGGGCGGGTGGGTATGGGAAGAAACAAGTAGGTTTGAGTTTATACCCCTTATGGATTATACTGTTGCTAAGGCGGTGCAAGCATGCTGGTTGTGGAGAATCTTCAGCTAAAACTAAACGGCAAACCAATCATCAACGGCCTGGACCTCCAGGTCGATAAGGGCGAAATACACGGCATCCTGGGGGAAAACGGCACCGGCAAGACCACCATCGCCAACCTGATAATGGGCACCAACAACTACCGTCCCACCGCCGGCCGGATTATCTTTGAGGGGCAGGACATCGCCCCGCTCTCTGTTTCCCAGCGGGCCAAGAAGGGGATAACCCTGGCCTGGCAGGAGCCGGCCCGGGTGGAGGGGCTGACGGTGAGGGACTACCTCGCTTTAAGCAGCCACAACGGACAGGCTAAGCAGATTGAAGACTACCTATTGATGGTGGGGATGGAGCCGGCACAGTACCTGGATAGGGACATCGACGCTACTTTAAGCGGCGGCGAGAGGAAAAGGATAGAGCTGGCCTCGGTGCTGGCCATGCACCCCAAACTGGCCATACTGGACGAGCCGGACTCGGGTATAGATATCGTCGCCCTGCCGCTGCTACTCAACGGCATCATGGCCATGAACAGGCAGGGCTCTTCGGTCTTGCTCATCACCCACAGCGAAAGGGTGACCGAAATCGCCCAGCGCGTTTCTATACTATGCGCCGGCAAGATAATCAGGACC
>DAOUMQ010000135.1:0-5774 GCA_034410425.1 Dehalococcoidales bacterium
CTGTGAATCTGGTAGGTGCCATCCCCGGTGCCGGGCACGGCCTCGCTATCGCTCAGCCCTAAGGGGTATTCAATCCTGTTGTTGCCCGAGCCGGTGACGCTAAGCCCGATCACGGTCCCGTATATCTGGCTGTTTCCTGTCAGGTTGACGTGACCGTTGGGGGCGTATATTATGGCTGATGTCCAGTTGTTGCCGCTAGTTGAGATGTTGCCGTTGGTGGAAAAGACGAAGGGGATGTCCTCAAGGTCAAGTTTACTATTTCCGGTTAGGCCAATATTGCCATCGGCCACAATGGTAAACCCACCCTCAATGCGGGTGTTACCGCTCATAGTGATGGTGCCGTCAACATAGACCGTTCCTTCCAATGTTACCGTGCGGTTTCCGGAGATGGAAAGGTTTCCGGTAATATGCAGCGGCCCTAAGTCGTAAGTGCCGTTACCGCTGAGGCTCAGGTTACCTTCATGGACGCCGCCCATCTCCGCCTCCTGCAGGTATGGGGCGCTGTCTATATCGGGCGGGATTACTGCTGTTGCCCCTTCGGTCTCATCCCCCTCGATTTGGGCATTACCGCTTAAATCGATTTCTCCGGTGGCGGTACCGTCGCCTTCTACTCTGGCGTTACCGCTTAGGTCGATGTTACCGTTGGCGAAGATATCGCCCTCGCCGCTGCTTGGCGCTGAGGTAACTCGGGCGTTGCCGCCAAGGGTTATATCGCCGTTGAGGGCGGTAATGGCGTTTTCAAAGATGCCGGAAGAACCGCTGGTTGAGGTGAGGTAGGATTCAATGGTGGTGCTGGATTCTTCATCGGTGGTGGCGGTGGAGTTGATTCTATAGGTGCTGTCATCTATGAATGTTATGGTGACGTCCACCTCCCTGCCGTTGATATCGGCTATCTGGTATGACCACGGGAGGTCGCCCTCGCCGGGCAAGTTCTCGGCGCCGGCTATTATATTCATTATGGCGTCCTCAATGCCGCCATCGGCGGCGTAAAGCTCGTCCATGTCCTCCTCATAGACGGCGTTGGTATCGACACCGGTGGTCACCAGACTCAGCACCGGCGCGGTGATCAGGCCGCCCAGGAGGAGCAGAATCAGGACGGCAACCAGCGTTTGCCCCTTCTCCCCCCTTATTATCTTCTTTATTAATCTTTTCATCTTCATCGCCTCCTCCCAGCCTTCCTATGGTTGGCCAATCTCCCAGGAGTGAATCAGGTATTGGGTGCCTTCAGTGCCGCTGCCACCCCCACCGGGAAAGTTTATGCCACCTTCGCCTGGCTGTGACCAGTGGACACTACCATTTTGTATATAGACTTCAGAAGAGCCGGCTAAAGTGCCGTAAAAATCGCCATTGGGCTGCATATAAGTCGTACCTATTACCGACATGACCAGAATGTAATCGGAGGGACCGGAGCTCATATTAGGTTTAAATTGAATACTACCAATGGCAATAATGCACCCCGAACCGGTGAGGTTGCATTTAGTCCCGATTTGAAGAGCATAGCCGCCTGTCTCGTCACTCTCAACGAATATCGTCTGCCCGTTGAGGTTGAGGGTGAAATCGTGTCCCGTCGCCCCAATCTGGGTGTTGCCGGTAATATATAGAGTGTCATTAAGTGTCACCGTTAACCCCGAAGACCCACTGTTGACAATGGATAGTGTGCCATCTCTATAAAGCGGCCCGATTCCGGTAGCAGCATAGTCGGCCACATCCAGAGTGCCACTGAGGTAGGGGTCTACACCTTCTACATCCTGAGAGTAATACAAGATAAGTTGCTCAGGCGTAGGCCAGTCTCCCTCGTAGTTGTCTACGGGTCCGTGCTCTTCTCCCTCTGGCGGGTCAACGGTAGTCGGACCCTGCAGTGTATAATCGCCCTGGCTGGTGATGACGTTATCAAGTATGCCGCCATAGTCACCGAACAACGGGGCAATGAAGACGGTAATCTGAGTGTTGCCGGCTGTGGAGGTGATTTTGTAAGCGGCGTTATCTAGATAGGTGATGGTGATGTCTACCTGCATGCCGTTAACGTCGGCTATCTGGTATGACCATATCGGGTCGGTCTCAGTGGGCAAGCCCTCGGCGCCGCTTATTATCTGCTGTAGGGCGTCTTCTATGCCGGCATCGGCGGCATAAAGCTCATGCATGTCCTCCTCATAGATTTCACCGGTGTCAACGCCGGTTCTGGTAAAGGCCAAAATCGGCACGGTGATTAGACTGCCCAGGAGGAGCAGAATCAAGGTTATCATCAGCGCTTGACCCTTCTCTCCCCTTATTATCTTTTTCATTTTAGTTTTCATCTTCATCAGCCTCCCCTCCGCTCTTTCCTAGCTATCCCCGCTTGGCCGGGGGATAATCTCATATATCCCGGTGGCGGTTATTTCCTGTGAGCCGGCGCCCACGGTGGATACTACGGTGAAGGTGAGCACACCGCCGCCATATTCGCAGTTGGTGCCGGAGACAATGAATTCAGCCACGGTGGACTCCGTCGGCGGGCCGCCGTCGATGGAGTAACTGCGTATTAGCGCGTTACCCACCAGCTCATAGACAATCTGGTGCTGGATGCCGCTGGCGTACTCGCTCCAGGTCAGGGTCAAGGGGAGCCCGTCCTGGTCGGGGGCGGCGGCCGGTTCCACGCCTTGAGACATCTGGACGTCATAGCTTATCCAGTAACCGGCATTCTGCACCTGCCTCAGGGCGACCATGTGATTGGAGGTGCGGCTACTCCCGTTAATCACCTGGAAGGTGGTCAGGGTAGCCGCCGTCATGATGAGGCCCGATATGGCCAGGGCTATCATCATGCTCAGCAGGGTAAGACCCCTCTGGTTTTTATTGATTAAGCTTAATTTAGCCAGTTTCATCGGTTCACCTTGTAGTTCTCTAGTGTTATTATTTCCTTATCGTAGTGCCTGATAATCAGGCTTATTCTCTGTATCCCGGAATCGGCATCCGCCGGCTGGTTATTCAGGCTGTCCCAGGGAACACCGAAGACGGTGTTGGGGACGATATAACCGTTACGGTCGATGCTGCAGATAACATAGCCATCGGGGATGTCGGTTATTAATTCATAGACTACCTGGCCGCTTCCCGGTGTGCCGGGGTCATAGTCAGTAGCGATGATATAGTCCTGGTTCTTAGCGTATTCCATCTGGCTTCTGGCTATGCTCTCGGCAGTGGCGTGCTCATCGGCGACAATGATAGCGTGCGATGCCGTAGCCAGGGCGCCGAGGAGGGCGACGGCGATTACGCCCAGCAGGGCCAGGGCTATCATCACTCCGATTAAGGTAAAGCCTTTTTCGTTTTTCATCTACCCTCTCTACCTCTAGAAAGTCGTCTGCCCGTAGATAGAATACATGGACGAGACCAGGGCTACGGCCAGAAAAGCAACGGCCAGGCCTATGGCTATGGTTATGGCGGGCTGGATAAGCCCTACCGCCGAACTGGTCCTGTCGTCGGCCTCGACCTCATAGGTCTGGGCTACCGTGGCCAGCGTGTTATCAAGGTTACCGGTTTCCTCGCCGACTCCGGCCATCTGCACCATCAAGGGCAGGAAGAGCTTTCTCTTGGCCATAGGTTTGGATAAGCCTTCGCCTCTAATCAGCTCCTGCTGGACCTCGCTCAGAGACTCGCGTACAACCTTGTTCTTGGTGCCGTGGACGGCCTGAGTTAGGATGTCGGGTAGGGGTAAGCCGACTTTGAATAAGAGTGACATCGTCCGGCAGCAGCGGGAAAGCTCGCTGAGCTGGCTAATCCGCCCGATTACCGGGGCGCGGAGTAATAGCTTATCGAACTGGTATTTGCCGGCTGGCGTTCTGATATAAAGGTAGGCAACGACAACGACCGCTACCAGCCCCAGCAGAATAAATAGCCCGTAATCGATGAGAAAGTCGGATATGCCGATAAGAAGCCTGGTCATTAGTGGTAGTTCAGCGCCGAGGGTGGAATACAGGCTGGTAAAGGCGGGCAGAACATAGATGACCAGTACGCTTATCACCAGCACGGCGACAACGGCGATGATAATGGGGTAGGTCAGGGCGCTTTTAATCCTCTTTTCGGTGGTGGCTCCCCTCTCCATATAATCGGCAATCTGCCTTAAGACTATCTCCAGGTTACCGCTCTGTTCGCCGGCGGCTATCGTCCGGTGGTAGAGCTCGGGGAAAGCCCGGGGGTGCTTGCTCAAGGCGTTGGAGAGGGAGCTGCCGCCGCGAATGTCGGCGGCTACCGCGCCGATTACCTTCTTCAGGGTCTTGTTGGTCACCTGGCTCTGTAGCAGTTCCAGGGAGGTAACGATGTCGGTACCCGATTCAAGCAGCAGGGCCAGCTGGCGGGAAAACATTATTGTTTCTCTCGCCTTTACCCGGGTAAGGCGGGCAGCCAGCTTTTCTCTATTGAAAAAGGGAGTTATCTCCTTCAGGCTGACCGTTTGATAGCCGCCGTAGCTGAGCAGGTTGATGGCGGCTTCTTCGCTGGTAGCCGAAAGCCTGCCTCTGACCAGCGTTCTATCTTCGGTATAGGCTACATATTGATAATCCATTTTTAAAACTCTCTCCCGGGCCTCTATTCTGCCGAGTAGGCGTTACGCAGCACCTCGGAGGGGGTGGTGATGCCTTCTTTAACTTTGCGCATACCATCGTTCATCATGGTTACCATGCCCTCCTTAAGCGCCTGGGCGCGGATATCGCTGCTGTTCGCCTGGTTGGTAATCATCGTCCTTATGGTGTCGCTCATGGTTAGAATCTCAAAGATTCCGATCCGTCCCACGTAACCGGTGTAAGCGCATGACTTACAGCCGGTGCCGTATACGAATTCAGTCCGCTTCTCCCCGATTTCTTTCTCATAAGCCATCTGCTCTACCAGCGGCGCCTCAATGGAATGGCTGCAGTCGGGGCAAACGCGGCGCACCATGCGCTGGGCCACGACCCCGATAACGGCCGAGGCGATTAAGAAGGGCTCTATGTCCAGGTCGAGCAGGCGGGAAAGCACGCCCGAGGAATCGCTGGCGTGGACGGAAGACAGCATCAGGTGGCCGGTAAGGGCGGCTTGAACGGCTATGTTGGCCGTTTCGCCGTCGCGTATCTCACCGACCATTATCACGTCGGGGTCAAGGCGGAGTATGCTCCTTAAGCCGGTGGCGAAGGTGATGCCGGCTTGAGGGTTGACCTGAATCTGGTTGATGTCCTTAAAGCGGTACTCGGCGGGGTCTTCAATTGTAATAATATTTCTCCCCAGGCAGTCCAAGGAGTTGATTGAGGCATAGAGGGTGGTAGTCTTACCGGCGCCGGTAGGGCCGCTGATGAAAATCATGCCGTAGGGCACTTTTAGCATATTTTCATACTTTTCCAGGCTGTCGGGCAGCATGCCCAGCTCGGGTATGCCTATAGTAGCCACCGACTTGTCCAGAAGTCGCAGCGACGCCATCTCGCCGTTGACGGTGGGGGCGGTAGCCACCCTGATATCTATCTGCCGCCCTTTAGCCTCGGTGGAGAACTGGCCGTCCTGAGGGCGGTGGCGGTCGGCGATGTTCAAGTCGGCCAGGATTTTGATTCGGGAAACGAGGGCCAGGTGTATGTTCAGCGGCAGGGACATCATGTCCTGGAGGGTGCCGTCGATGCGGTAGCGCACCCTTAAGCGGTCCTCTTCCGGCTCGATGTGGATATCAGATGAGCGGGCTTTGACCGCTTCTTCAATGATAAGGTTAAGAGCCTGAGCTAAGGGGGCATCGGTATCGGCGGTAATAGCCAGTCTCTCGGCGTTGGTCTCATCGGGGGCGGAGATACGGG
>DAOUMQ010000136.1:0-4326 GCA_034410425.1 Dehalococcoidales bacterium
TACCTCAAAATCATAAAAGCTAACGCGCATGCTTGTTCCTAAATTAGGTTTCCAGCGGGGCTGTGGCGTGGGTTCTGTTTTCCAGGTCATATTTGGATCATATGCTAGACCTAGGGAGTAGGCTGTGAGCACACAAGCAAACCGCCAGCGAAGGCGTCAAAAGAACCGCCCGGCTGACCGGAGTCCGCGTGATCGTCTCCAACTATCCCGGCACTACCGTCAGCTACACCCGGGGGTCTATGAAGCTGGGGGATAAGATAGCCGATGTTATCGACGCCCCCGGCACCTATACCCTGGAGCCGACCTCCGAGGCCGAGGAGATAGCCCAGAAGCTGCTTGATAGCGGCGACATCGTGGTCAACGTGGTCAACGCCACCAACCTGGAGAGAAACCTCTACCTGACCCTGCAACTACTGGAGAGAGGCATACCGGTGGTGGTCGCCCTGAATATCTGGGACGATACCAAGCACCTGGGCATAGATATTGACTGCGAAAAGCTAGGGGGACTTTTGGGGGTGCCGGTTATCGCCACGGTAGCCGTAACTGGCGAGGGCATAAAGGAGCTGGTGGAGAATATTCCCCGCGCCGCCTCGCCCCACACCCCCGCCCGCAGTCGTGGTGAACGCTGGGCGGCTGTCGGCGACATTGTCGAAAAGGTCCAGCACGTCGGCCACCGCCACCACCGATGGTTCGAGCGTCTGGCCGATGCCAGCGTCAGGCCGCTGACCGGGGGCATTATGGCCCTGGTTGTCTTAGCCGGCTCCTTTATGCTGGTCCGCTTCGTCGGTGAGAGCCTCATCAGCTATGTCTTCAACCCCCTGTTTAATAACCTGTGGTCGCCGGTGGTAATGAACTTGAGCAATCTGATGGGGGGCGGCGGCTTCTTCCACGATATCGTCGTCGGCAAACTCATCGGTGGCCAAGTGGACTTTGTCCAGTCATTCGGCCTGCTCACCAGCGGGCTTTACGTGCCCTTTGCCATGGTGCTGCCCTATATCGTCTCCTTCTACCTGGTGCTGGGCATACTAGAGGATACCGGCTACCTGCCGCGTCTGGCCGTCCTGATGGATACCTTCATGCACCGCTTAGGCCTGCACGGCTACGCCATCATCCCCACCCTGCTCGGGCTCGGCTGCAACGTGCCGGCGGTCTTATCCACCCGCATCCTGGAAAGCAAGCGGGAGCGGTTCATCGCCGCTACCCTGGTATCCATCGCCGTGCCCTGCGCCGCCCTGCAGGCGATGATTCTGGGCCTGGTCGGGGCGCAGGGCTGGCAGTATGTGGCTATAGTCTACGGGACGCTCTTCCTGGTCTGGATTATCCTGGGGGTTATCCTCAACTACACGGTAAGGGGCTTCAGCCCCGAGCTATTAATCGAGATACCCCCCTACCGCCTGCCGCCCTGGCGGACGGTACTGCAAAAGCTGTGGATGAGGACCTACGGCTTTTTGGTCGAGGCCATCCCCATAATTCTGGGGGCGGTGGTGGTAATCAACATACTCTATTACTTCGGCGTCTTTGACGCCATCGCCAACTTCACCGCCCCGGTGGTGACCGGCCTGCTGGGGCTGCCCAAGGAGGCAATAACCGCCCTGGCTATCGGCTTTTTGCGTAAGGACGTGGCCCTGGGCTTGCTGGCGCCCCTGGGCTTGAGCGCCGGGCAGCTGGTGGTGGGCAGCGTGGTGCTGGCCATGTCCTTCCCCTGCATCGCTACTTTCGTTGTCCTGCTCCGGGAGCTGGGGATATTAAACATGCTCAAAGCGGCCGGGATAATGATTGTCTCTGCTCTTATAGTCGGCGGCATACTGAACCTGATATTATAGACTATAGTCCTATGCCTGAGAGATTAAAGAGACCGCTGCTAATCATAGCCGGGACGATATGCGTGGCTACAGGGATAATAGGCATCTTCGTCCCCATACTGCCGACGACCCCGTTCCTTTTGCTGGCGGCCTTCTGCTACCTCAGAAGCTCGCCGAGGTTCCACCGCTGGCTGATGAACAACAAGCTGTTCGGCGCCTATATCAGGAGCTACACCGAGGGCAGAGGCATACCGCTAAGGCTCAAGCTCTTTACCATTGCCCTGCTCTGGGCGACTATCGGCCTATCCATCTGGCTGGCGGCGAACCTGGCGGTCACCATAATCCTGCCCATCATCGCCGCCGCCGTTACCATTCACATTGCCCTAATCAGGGCCAAACCAAAGGGCTAACTGCCGGCTCTTTAAGTGTACTTAGAGGCTGGTCCGGCGGTAAAGTGGAAGATAGGCCGGTCCACTCTCTTGATGTGCAGCGGGCAGTGCTTCATCCCCTTGGGGACAAAGATGAGGCAGCTCTTGGTCAATATGAATTTTTCATCTTCCAGCCACATTTCGACCTCGCCGCAGAGGTCGGCCGGGTCGTCGGGGTTGCTGCCGAAGAAGGTGATGACCTCGTCAAAGGGATGGGTGTGGGCTTCTACCTCTGGTTTATCCATGCCCTTCCAGAACCAGACGCATTCAACATAGAAAGCCCCCTTGAGTACCTCGTCGTCGAGATATACCATGGGGGTTCTGGTGTCGGGGGCCGTTCTCAGGGCTTCGCGCCTGAACTCGGGCAGGGTAAGGTCAGACTTTGTTTTGGTGATGATATATTTATCGTACTTGCCCATTCGGCTTTCTCCTTTCTAACTCTCCACCAAGATAGAATAATAGAGCCGGCATGCCTTGTCAATTACAAAAGGCGCCCGAACTAAATTCAGGCGCCCTTTACTGCCGGCATACGCCTTGGAGAAATATATCTTTTAGCCGGGCTTTTCGTATCTCCCCATATACTCCGACTTTGTCTCTCTATATTCGGTCCCCGATAGGCCGGAGGCGGCAAACAGTCGGCGTATCTCGCCAACGGCCATGCCATGCGATTTTCTGGTCGGCTCCCTGACGAAGACTCTGCCGCCCGCCTTTAATACTCGGGACAGCGCCTTAACCGTAGCCTGCCTTTCCGCGGGGGGAATGTCGTGAAGAACGTGAATAATGGATACGACATCAAAAGAGGCAGCGGCTATATCCAGCTCCCTGATGTCCCCCACCCGGCACTCCACATTGGCATACCGGGCCAGCCGCTTTTTAGTCTTCTCCATCCAGTAGTGCGATATGTCGAGGCAGGTCAACCGCCCGCCCCGCTTGAGGTATCCGGCCAGGCACCGCGAGCCGATGCCGCCCCCACAGCCGAAGTCGAGCACCCTCTCGTTTCCTTTCAACCCGTAGCTCTTCATATAGGGCTTATAGAAAAGAGGCACGCCAATGAGGTCTTTAAGCCCGTCCTCCAGAAGGAATAAAAACGAGGGGTGCCCAAAATCAGGCAGTTTAAACTGGTATTCGCTCGGCTCAAGGCTCATAGTTAATGCCGCCATTCGTGCTTCTTGCCAGCGACAGCGGCTAAGGGCGCCACCGCCAGCCAGAGGGTAATGGTCACCAGCATGGCCATGGTATAGCTGATGCTTTCCAGCCCAATCTTAGGGGCAATCACCCCCCAGAGAAGCATCAAGAAGTATGAACTCAAGAAAAAGCCGGGGATAGCCGCCATTATCCTGAAATAGCCCATTTTAGTCCTCCTTTTTTATATTTGCCAGCTTTAGGTCAATCAGTGAATCCACGCCGAAGTGCGCCGCCTCTCTCAAGTCTTCCAGGGCTTCATCTTTGGTTTTGCCCATGCTGATAACCAAGGGCTTCCAGATGATGTAATACTCCCCGGTCTCGTTGTCGAATTCAAGGTTAATATCGTTCTCTGCCAAGGCGGTCACCTTTAAACCCCTCAAGTTACTTATTCGGCCAGTATGGCCTCAATCTCCTTATAAGCGTTGATGAGAATCTCGCGGATGCGCTGCATCTTATCAGCGTCCAGACTGCGCAGCGCCCGACCGAGCAGGTTCTCCAGGGCGTGGTACTCCTTCATCAGCAGGGCCATCTTGCCGATATTCTTAAAGTTCCACTTACGCTTCATCTGGCTCCTGACCTCATCAGCCGAGTCCTTGCGCTCGTCCAGAAATTCAAGCCCGGCTTCGGTTATGGTGTAGATTTTCTTGCCGTCACGCTCGGCGGCACTGGTATAGCCCATCGCCTCAAGCATCTGGAGGGTGGGATAGACAGCCCCCGGGCTGGGCGTATAAAAGCCGAAGGAGAGTTCTTCCAGCTCACGGATAATCTCATAGCCGTGCCTCGGCTTATCCTTTATCAGGTCCAGGATGACGTACTTGAGGTCCCCTTTTTGAAAAGAGCTCTCCCGCCACCGCCCCCTGAAAAACCTTTCCCTTCTGGGCTCATGGTCTCTAAACATGCTAACCTCCTAA
>DAOUMQ010000137.1:0-3247 GCA_034410425.1 Dehalococcoidales bacterium
CCAAGGCCAAGCCCTTTTGGCTACAGCAATTATACATATCTTTTTACAGTTGTCAACAAGGCACAGCCTAGCTATGGCTTGACGCTGGCATCGTCTATAGGTTACATTATGTAAATACGGTTTCTAACGTAGTGACACTTTTCTAGGAGCTTTTGAGGTTTGGATATTTATAATATACTGGCAGTACTGGGCATTGCCGCTTCCCCGATAGCCGAACTCCGCGCCGCCATACCGGTGGCTATCATCCAGTACGATTTCCCCTGGCATTACGCCCTGCTTTTGGCTGTCATCGGCAATCTGCTGCCGGTGCCCTTTATCCTGCTCTTCCTCGATGCCATTGCCCGTTATTTAAGCAGGGTGAAGTTTGCAAAGCGTTTCTTAGAGTGGCTCTTTGAGCGCACCAGGAAGCGGGGCAGGGTCATCGAGAGATATGAGCGCATCGGGCTGGCGTTATTCGTGGCTATCCCCCTACCCTTCACCGGTGCCTGGACGGGGGCATTGGCGGCGGTCCTTCTCGGTTTGAGGTTCAAGCAGGCTATGCTATCTATTGTTATCGGGGTGATTATTGCCGGGATTGTGGTGACCTGCGCCACCGTCCTCGGTTGGACTGTCCTCGGCATGTATCAGGCATAATACAAGCCATCTTGACCTTGCCCTGCGCCCCGTGCTAAATTTGAGTGTTAGCTTGTCCCTGTAGCTCAGTTGGACAGAGCGGCTGCCTTCTAAGCAGCGGGCCGTGGGTTCGAATCCCACCAGGGACTCCAGCTCAGATACGAATTGAGGCTGATTTAACCTCCGGATCCCGGGCAAAATCCCGGGATTTTTGCTTAAAAAACCCGTTGCTTCGGCAAAAATGGAGAATTAAAATGACAGCCGATATCCGATAAGAACCTCATCACTTGTTGGCTACTTGTACAAGGTACGTTAAACCCTGATACAGGCTACTTGATGACCAGCACCGACATCGCGCAGTGATGGTTCAACCTGGCTGCACTCCGGTACGGCCATGAAGCAGCGAGGATGGAAACTACAGCCGGACGGCGGGTTCAATGGGGTGGGTACCTCTCCCCGCAGGATAATGCGCTCACGCTTTTCCTCTATAAAGGGGTCAGCTATGGGCACTGCGGAAAGTAGCGCTTTAGTGTAAGGATGCAGGGGGTTCTCATACAGCTCTCTTGACTTGGTAATTTCCACTATGTGGCCAAGATACATCACCGCTACCCGATCGCTTATATGTCTCACTACCGAAAGGTCATGGGCAATGAAAAGATAGGTGAGCCCCTTTATCCCTTCCTGTAATTCCTCTAGCAGGTTGATTATCTGGGCTTGTATGGAAACATCCAAGGCTGAAATGGGCTCGTCGCAGACAATAATAGAAGGCTCGCAAGCTAGGGCTCTGGCCACACCAATGCGTTGTCTTTGACCACCGCTGAACTCGTGGGGGAATCGGCCGGTCATGCTGGGGTCCAAGCCAACCATGCGAAAAAGCTGCTCCACCCTAGCGGCGTATTCAGACTGGCTGCTAACCCAGTTGTGAATCTTTAGCGGTTCGCCGACGATACTACCGGCACTCTGGCGGGGGTCCAGTGAGCTGTAGGTGTCCTGAAAGATGAGCGCCATATTGCAGCGGATTTGCCTCATCTTTGATTCCGATAAAGAGGAGATATCTTCTCCTTCAAAGAAAATACTGCCGCTGGTGGGCTGATATAACCTGAGAACACATCGACCAATGGTGGTTTTGCCACAGCCGCTCTCTCCTACCAAGCCTAGCGTTTCACCCCTCTTGATTTTAAAGGTGACACCGTCAACGGCTTGTACATCAGCCACCTTTCTTTGCAGGAGGCCCCTGGTGACTGGAAAGTACATTTTAAGGTCTCTGACTTCTAAAATAGCCTCATCTTGCCGCGGGCTCACTTCTCCCTCCCCTTAGTATTAGCATAACAACCGATGTAGTGCTGGCCATGCAGATTTTTGAGCGGAGGCCAGGGCTCCCGAGAGCATTTTTTGATTTTGTAGGAACACCTGGGCAGAAAGGCGCAGGTGGGTGGCATATTAATCAGATTAGGCGGTAGTCCCTTAATAGGCACCAGCTTCCTCCCCTCCTCCTCATCGAGCCTGGGTATGCATTTAAGCAATCCTATAGTATACGGATGGCGCGGCTTGCCGAATATATCCTTGGTAGTGCCGGCCTCGACGATGCGCCCGGCATACATAATATATATCCTCTGTGCATACCGGGCGACAACGCCCAAATTATGGGTCACGATAACCAACGAGGCTTTAAACCGCTCGACCATATCCTTCATCAGCTCTAATAACTGTGCCTGGGTGGTCACATCCAGAGCCGTGGTTGGCTCATCGGCGATAACTATCCTCGGATTGCAGGAAAGCGCTATAGCGATCATCACCCTCTGCCGCATGCCGCCGCTGAACTGGTGGGGATAATCATCAATGCGGTTATGGGCACTGGGGATCCCCACCATTCCGAGTAGCTCGATTGCCCTTTCCCTAGCTGCCTTCTTGCTCATCTTCAGGTGCAACTCCAGCATTTCCGTTAACTGCTGGCTAATGGTGAGTACCGGGTTAAGCGAGGTCATCGGCTCCTGGAATATCATGGCTATCTTGGCGCCGCGAATGGAGCGCATTTCCGGTCCGTAAGCCTTATATTTGAGCAGGTCCTGACCCTCGAAGATAACCTCACCGCCGACAATTTCACCCGGCGTGGATATTAACTGCATGACCGAAAGCTGGCTGACTGATTTACCGCAACCACTCTCCCCTACTAGGCCAATTGTTTCTCGCTCGTCGATGTGGTAGGAAACGCCATCCACCGCCTTGACCACACCACCCTCGGTGTGGAACTGAGTCTTCAGGTTTTCTACTTTCAATAACTCCGCCATGCTCTTTTCCTTATCACTAGAGTAAGCCTCTGAGCCTGGGATCGAGAGCATCCCTTAAGCCGTCCCCCACCACATTGAAGGCAAATACCACCAGGGCAATGGCGATACCAGGCGCCAGCCAGAGCACCGGATGGCTGGATAAATATCTATAGCCATCCCAAACCATGGCTCCCCAGGCCGCACCCGGTGGGTCGATACCGATGCCCAAGAAGCTGAGGCCGGCTTCGGCCAGGATTAAAGCCCCCAGCTGCATCGTTACCAGTACTATCAGCGGCGGAAAGGCATTGGGCAGGATATGTCTAAACATCACGCGTATATTGCTGGAGCCCATAGACCGTTGGGCCATG
>DAOUMQ010000138.1:0-4922 GCA_034410425.1 Dehalococcoidales bacterium
CTGTAGCCAGCTGGACGCTGGGGGGCTCAATCTCGGTCCTGGCCACCCGCCTCAGCTCGGCGGCATTCTCCCTGAAATTCTGAATAAAGGCATTATATTCCACCACCAGCCGGTTATACTGGTCCTTAGTCTCCTGCGGGATTTCAACACTCTGCGCCACCTCGTAAAACTGCTCAATAAACTCATAGTAATGGTTGTTAATCTGCCAGAGCTCGTTCTGATAGGTTCGCAAATAGACAATAAACCTCCGGGTCCTGATGTCGCTCTCCACCCTGTCAATGAAGCCGTCGCACCAGGTATTAAAGATGCGCTGTGCCGCCTCGCACTCCCTGGCCCAACCCCAGACCCGGGCGTTATCACTGGTCAAAAGGCTGCGGATGACGACAAAGATAGACAGCGACGAATCGCCGGTGAAGCGGCGGGTAAAGTATCCGGCCAGCTGTTTGAGCCTCGCTGAGGCGCGCTCTACATCCCTCTCCCCGGCCCTGGTTACCGCCGCTATCAAGCCGACGATAAGGATAATAACCATAGCTATAGCCAGAACCCATATCGGCCACTCGTTGACATAACCGATGATAGCCACTACCCCGATTAGAATCGGGCACCAGCCCCAGATTACTATATGCCTTAAGGTACGCATAACAGCCTCCTAACCATAGCCAGCCAGCGGAATCTCCAGACCACCCAGTATTCCCGCCAGCAGGGCTTTCTGCATGTGCAGTCTATTTTCCGCCTGGTCAAAGACCACTGAGCGCGCTCCGTCAATAACCTCGTCGGTTACTTCCTCCCCGCGGTGAGCCGGCAGGTCGTGCATGAATATGGCGTCTTCCTTGGCTAAGGAGAGCAGTTCACCATTCACCTGGTAGCCGGCAAACGCCTGGCGCCGGGCTTCGGCCTCGCTCTCCTGCCCCATGCTGGCCCAGACATCGGTATAAACGATATCAGCCCCGCTAACCGCTTGCCGCGGGTCTTGGCTGACCGAGATTTGCCCGCCGCTAGCCGAGGCCTGGCTCTTAGCCAGATTGAGCACCTTGCCCTCGACAGCGTGGGCCGCGGGGACAGCCATCCTGAAATTCATCCCGGTAAGCGAAGCCGCCAGCATAAGACTGCGGGCAACGTTGTTGCCATCGCCGATAAAGGCCAGGGTTAAGCCACTCAAGTCCCCCTTCTTCTCATAAATGGTAAGCAGGTCAGCCAGAGCCTGGCAGGGGTGCTCCCAATCGGAGAGAGCGTTTATCACCGGCACGCTGGAATGCTGGGCCAGAGCCTCTAGCGCCTGGTGAGAAAAGGTGCGGGCGGCGACGGCGTCCACATAGCGGCTGAGCACCCTGGCTACGTCCGAGACCGCTTCCCGCTGTCCCAGACCGACCTCGGCCGGGGATAAATAAATAGCCTCGCCGCCCAGCTGTCGCATGGCCAGCTCAAAGCTTACCCTTGTCCGCAGCGAGGGCTTTTCAAACATTATGGCCAGCGTCTTGCCGCTAAGCATGGAGAGCCAGCCCTGGCTTTTGAGGTCAACGGCGTCTGTTATCAGCAGGCGAATATCCTCGCCGCCGAGGTCAGTCACCGAGAGCAGGTCTTTCCCCTTCATGTCCTAAAGTATATCACGAAAAAGGAAATATTCAACTGGGTATTGGGGTTGGAGTGGCTATCCCTGAAGGATGGAATAGGCGATAAAGCCGGCATACAAAGCGATAAAAATAATGCCCTCCCACCTCTCCAATAGGTGCCTCTTGGCGCCGGTAAACATGGCAACAAACAACAGCGCCGAAGCCAGAACCGTTACCCCGGTGCTTATGTTGCTGGCGGTGTTAAACGGCAGCGGTGTCACCACCGAGCTTATGCCGAGTATGAAGAAGATGTTGAAGATATTCGAGCCGACTATGTTACCGACGGCAATATCGGCATTTTTCTTATAAGCGGCTACCGCCGAAGTGGCCAGCTCGGGCAGGGAGGTGCCGACGGCAACTATAGTCAGCCCAATCAGCGCTTGGCTGGCGCCCAAGGCTTCGGCCAGCTTAACGGCGCCGTCGACCATCCATTTTGAGCCCAGAGTCAGGCCGGCTAGTCCCAGGACAATGAATGATATGGCCTTGACAAGCCCGTATTGCTTGGCGCCGGCGGCCGCCTCCCCGCCTTCTTTGCGCTCCCGCCTCGCCCTCACCAGAATATAATAGATAAAAATCATGAAGAAGACCAGGAGTATGATGCCGTCTATCCTGCTTAAAACGGAGGCTCCGGCCCTGCCTATCAGCGCGTCGTTGGCCAGAACGCCCAGGACTACCGCGGCAAAAAGGGTCATCGGGATTTGCTGCCAGACCGTATCCGCCCTGACCGAAAGGGGGTAGATAACGGCCGAGACGCCAAGGATAAAGAGTATGTTAAAGATATTGCTGCCCAGGATATTGTTGATAGCAATATCGGTAGTCCCTTGAAAGCTGGCGTAAAGGTTGACCCCCAGCTCGGGAGTCGAAGTGCCAAAGGCAACGATGGTCAAACCGATTATCAGCCCGGATACCCTTAATCTTCCGGCTAACGCCGAGGCTCCGTCAACGAGCCAGTCCGCCCCTTTGACCAGAAGGGCAAACCCGATGGCAAATAGTATGTAAGTTAGCACCAGACCTCTATGGCATTGGCTATTGGTAAGAGATATTATCATACAGGACAGCTGTTTTGACAATACTCTTTGGCCAAGGACTCTTGACACCGCAGGGGGAGAAATCTAATATGCTTTAAGAGAGCTAAAAAGGGGGTTTAAAATGGCCACCGAGGAAAAGTTCACCGTAGACGGAGACAAGCTGGTCGAGAAAATCAAGCAGCTCATCCACGAAGGCAATATCCGGAGGGTGCGCGTCATTCACGAGGGGCGAACGGTGCTGGAGATTCCGCTTTCGGTGGGGGCGCCGGCCGCGGCGGTAACCATCATGATAGCCCCGGTGCTGGCGGCGCTGGGAGCCTTCGCCGCTCTGGTAACCGAGTGCACCATTGAGGTGGAGAAGATAAAAGAGAAATAGGCAAATAAACGGTTGTCTTGCTTCCTAAACCCACCAAAATCTTTTAAGACTCTATATCCCCTGTTGTAAATCGTTTTTCTTCCCACCCTAAACCCACCCTTAAAAGGCTTTACCCTTGACTTGGGGATGATGTGAAAGGGCACCACCCTTTAGGGCGGGCTGGGTGGGAAGAAAGACTTGGGGTGGGGCGGGGAAAGAAAAGCCTAAATAAACAAACGCCTGAAGCCACTTTTTAGCCCCACTCTGCTATAATAGACTTGATGGAAAAGCCCAAGCTGGTCCTCTTTGACGGCAATGCCCTGGTCCACCGCGCCTTCCACGCTTTGCCCCCCTTAACCGTGCCCAAGACCGGAGAAACGGTAGGCGCCGTCTACGGCTTTGCCCTGATGCTACTCAAGGTAATCAACGAGCTAAAACCGACCCACTGCGCCATCGCCTTCGATATGAAAGGCCCCACCTTCCGGCACGAGCTCTTTGACCAGTACAAGGCTCAGCGCCCCCCCGCCCCCGAGGAGCTGGTGGGACAGCTGGGGCGGGTAAGAGAGCTGGTGACCGCCTTCAACATCCCCATCTTTGAGCTTGAGGGCTACGAAGCCGACGACCTCCTGGGCGCCTTGAGCCAGCAAGCCGCCGAGCAAAAAATCGATACCGTCATCGTTACCGGTGACGCCGATACCATGCAGTTGGTTTCCCCAAAAGTAAAGGTCCTCTACCCCAGACCGGGGGGAAGCTTCAGCAATACCATGCTCTACGATGAAGCCGAGGTAAACCAGAAGTACGGCGTCAAGCCGGAGCACATCGCCGACCTCAAAGGCTTAGCCGGTGACCCCTCGGACAATATCCCCGGTGTAACCGGCATCGGCAAAAAGACGGCCGTCAAGCTCATCCAGCAGTTCGGCTCCATAGAGCAGATTTACGAGCACATAGACAAGGTGACGCCGCCCAAACTCCAGGCGCTCTTAAAAGAGAACGAAGCCATCGCCCGCCAGAGCAAGACGTTGGCCACCATCGTTACCAAAATGCCGGTAAAGTTAAATCCCGAAGACTGCCGGCTGAGCCAGTACGACCGCAACAAGGTCACCGAATTCTTACGCGAGCTTGAGTTCGCCAGCCTGCTGCCCAAACTGCCCCAGACGGAGAGCGAAGAGAAAGCTATTGAAGCCAAGCCGCCCGAGGGCGACTACAAAATCATAAACACCGCCGCCGACCTTGATAAGCTGATAAAGCGCCTGACGGCGGCGGGAGCCTTCGCCTTTGACACCGAGACCACCAGCCTCGACCCGATGTCAGCCCGGCTGGTGGGCGTATCGTTATCTATAGCGCCGGGGGAAGCCTACTACATACCGGTGGGACACATCGGGCTGGACCCGGTCGGGCAACTGCCCCTGGAGGAGGTTACCGCCAAGCTTAAATCAATCCTGGAAGACCGGAAATTGACCAAGATAGCCCACCACGGCAAGTATGACATGGCCGTGCTGGCCTCATACGGAATAGAGGTGCAAAACTTGACCTTCGACACCATGGTCGCCGCCTACCTGCTGGGGGAGAAATCCATGGGACTGAAAAACCTGGCCTTCAGCAAGCTGGCTATCGAGATGACGCCCATCGCCGAGCTCATCGGGACCGGGGCCAAGACGATTCCTATGTCCCAGGTAGAGATTACCCGCGCCGCCGACTATGCCTGCGCCGACGCCGACATGACCCTAAGGCTAAAGGAGATATTCGAACCAGAGCTCCGCCAGCAGCGTCTCTGGAAGCTCTTCGCCGAGGTCGAGCTACCGCTGGTGCCGGTGTTGATGGCGATGGAAAGGAACGGCGTTGCCCTGGACGCCAGATTGCTTAAAGAAATGTCAGAGCGCCTGGGCGAGCGGCTAGCCAGGCTGGAGAAGGACATCTATGATAACGCTG
>DAOUMQ010000139.1:0-6242 GCA_034410425.1 Dehalococcoidales bacterium
AGTATTAATTATAATACCACCGGCTCTTGGTTGCTAGCTGGAACTTCGACAGCCGACCCGAAAACGGCTCAAAACAAGGCTAAGGTATCTAGGACTTTTCCACAATTTAACCATGGTTATCCACGGCGCTGTCTGGCGGGCTGTTTACAAGCGGTTGATTGCCGGTGGGGACTATGTTTAATAACCCCGCGGGCCTGGCTTCAGGTTTAAGCCCTGCTCGATGTCAAGGACCTTGCGCCGCAGGTAGGGGTCGTTGTCCAGGTCAACGGTTATCTTGCGGGAGGCGTGGACGACGGTGGAGTGGTCGCGGTGGCCCAGCTCCAGCCCGATTTGGGCCAGCGAGCAGTTGGTGGCTTCTTTGAGGAGGTACATGGCCACCTGCCGGGCCTGGGCGGTGAGTCGGTCTCGCTTCCGGCCCTTGAGGTCGGCGGGGGTCAGCTGGAAGCTAGCGGCCACGGTGGCTATCACCAGCTCAGGGGTAATGGGCGCGCTCTGGGCGCCCTTGCTGGCGATGTCATCCAGCGCCCGGGCGGCCAGCTCGGGGGTGAGCAGGGCCCGGAAAAGCCGGGCGTAGGCGATGGCCCGGTGCAGGGAGCCCTCCAACTCCCTGATGTTCTGCTGGATGCGGTTGGCGATGAACTCCAGCACCTCTATGGGGACATCGGCCTTTTCCTGCTCCGCCTTAGCCTGCAGGATAGCCAGGCGGGTATCGAAATCGGGCGGCTGGATATCGGCGATAAGCCCCCATTCAAAGCGGGAGCAGAGGCGGTCGCCCAGGCGGGATATGGATTTGGGGGGGCGGTCGCTGGCCAGAACAATCTGGCGGTGGGCGTTGTGCAATTCGTTGAAGGTATGGAAAAAGCTCTCCTCGGTCTGCTCCTTGCCGCTGATGAACTGGATGTCATCTATCAACAAGATATCAACACTTCTGAACCTGGTGCGGAAGGCCTCGGTGCTCTTCTCCCTGACGGCGGTGACGAACTCGTTGGTGAACTGCTCGGCGCTGACGTAGAGCGCCCGGAATTCGTTGGCCCTCGCCGCCTGGTAGATGGCCTGCAACAGGTGGGTCTTGCCCAGCCCCACTCCCCCGTAGAGGAATAGCGGGTTATAGCTGCGCCCCGGGTTTTCGGCCACGCTCACCGCCGCCGCGTAGGCCAGGCGGTTGCTGTCGCTGACCACGAAGGAATCGAAGGTATACTTGGGGCCGGGGCGGGGGCGGCTTACCGCCTGCGTTGCCGGTTCCGGCCCCGGGCCCACCCGGAAGGAGACCTCGATATCGGGCCCGGTTAGGCCGATGAGCGTTTTTTCAATCAGGGAGCGCTGGTTTTTGTCCAGGTATTCGGCGACGAAGGTATTGGGCGCCCCGATAACGAACCGGTTGTCCTGGTAGCTCAAGCCGGTGGTCTTTTCCAGCCAGGTGCGGTAGTATGACCTGGTTACCTGGACCTGCAGTTCGCCCAGAGCGGCTTCCCAGATTTCTTGAGCTGACCTGGCTCCCATAGATTCCTTTCCTTGCTTTATCGTCTAAAGCCGCACTGACACTCCGGGCGGGGGGAGGACAATTAGCTTTGTTAGGGGCTAGAGGGCGGAAAATTTAAGGGGCGTGTTAACAGAATAATAGCCCGCTTGGCTGATGGCAAACTTTTTGATACTGATTGTTGGCGATTGGAAAGCCCACTCCTCCCTTGCTTTCTCCATCGGGCTTACTTTTTTGCCCGATATTGAGCTGATAGATATAAAAGGCCAACTTGTTGGCAAAAAGTTTTGGTGTTAGAATTTTAGGGCAATGGAGGCTTTAAAGATGCGGGTTGTTTTCATGGGCAGTCCCCGGTTCGCCGTCCCCCCTCTCCAGCGCCTGCTGGACGACTACGAGGTGGCCGCGGTCTATACCCAGCCCGACCGGCCGGCGGGGCGGGGGCGCGGTCTGGCCTCCTCCCCGGTTAAAAAGGTGGCGCTGGCCCGGGGGCTGGAGGTGGTGCAGCCGGCCAGCTTAAAAGAGGCGGGGGTGGTGGAACAACTTAAGGCCTTTAAGTCCGATGTTATAGTGGTGGCCGCCTTCGGCCAGATTCTGCCCAAGGCGGTGCTGGCCCTCCCCCGCTTAGGTTGCCTTAATGTTCACCCCTCGCTATTGCCCAAGTTCCGGGGCGCCTCGCCGGTGGCCTCGGCTATCCTGGCCGGCGAGATTTTTAGCGGGGTGAGCATTATGGTGATGGACGAAGGTCTGGATACCGGCCCGGTATTGGCCAGGGCGCAGGTCGCCGTTTCCCCCCGGGATACCACCGGCTCGCTTACCGCCAAGCTTGCCTGGCTGGGGGCCAGGTTGCTGGGGGAGGTCCTGCTCGGCTGGGCGCGGGGCGAGCTTACCCCCCAGCCCCAGGATGAAGCCGAGGCCAGCTACTCATCGGCCATCACCAAGGAAGAGGCCGAGGTCGACTGGCGGCTGCCGGCTCTGGATATATGGCGGCGGGTCAGGGCTTTTACTCCCTGGCCGGGCTATTACACCAGGTGGGGCGGTAAGCGGCTCAAGATTATCGAGGCGGCGCCTTTGCCCCCGGAGAAGACCTCTAAGGTGGGGCAAGTTATGGAACTGGCCTCAAAAGAGGCTTTCGGTGTGGCCACCGGCGACGGTGTCCTGGCCGTCTTGAGGGTGCAGCTGGAGGGGAAGCAGGTCTTATCGGCCGCCGATTTCTTAAGAGGTCAGCGGGACTTTATCGGCGCGGTGCTGTCTTAAGAAGCCTAAAAGCTATGAGGAGGCTCTTTTGTCTAAACCGGAGAATCTAGACCGCTTTGCTACCCTGGTAAATATCATCGCCGCTTTGAGGGCGCCCGACGGCTGTCCCTGGGACCGCAAGCAGACCCACGCCTCGCTGCGGGAGAACTTGCTCGCCGAGTGCTACGAGGTGCTGGAGGCACTGGACGAAGGCGATGCCGATAAGCTCGGTGACGAGCTGGGCGACCTGCTGATGCAGATTGTGCTCCACGCCCAGATTGCCGCCGAAGCCGGCGAATTTAAGATCGGCGATGTCATTGCCAACATCAACACCAAGCTTGTCCACCGCCACCCCCATGTCTTCGGCTCTAAAAAGGTCAAAGACGCCGAAGAGGTGATACACAACTGGGAGGAGCTTAAGAAAGAGGAGAGAGAGGAGGGCGCCTCCAGCCTGGAGAGCGTGCCCAAGGCTATGCCGGCCCTGGGCTACGCCCATGAAGTCCAGCGCCGGGCGGCCTGGGTCGGCTTTGATTGGGAGGATACTGGCGGCGTTATCGATAAGCTGGCTGAAGAAGTCGGCGAGTTCAAGGGGGCGAAAGATAAGGGGCAAAAAGCGGCTGAGTTCGGCGACCTGCTCTTTACCCTGGTTAATATCGCCCGCCGCATGGATATAGATTTAGAGGCGGCGCTCCGAGAGGCAAACCGGCGCTTTTATAATCGCTTCACCGCCATGGAGGAAGCCTGCCGCCAAAAGGGCTTAAACCTCGCCGAGCTATCCTTCGATGAGCAGAATAAACTTTGGGAAGAGGCAAAGAAGGCTGAAAGTTAAATGTCTCTTTGAACGTTATCTGCCCTGAGGGGCAGGAAGGGGGTTATAAAATGGATGAGGGTCGTGGTCAGGTAAGGAAGAAATATTGGTGGCTATATATTCCTGTTATTAGCTGGTTATTTTTCGTGTTTCCTTTGTTGTTCGCACTCCCGTTGGGACCAATAATCCTCGGTGTTGCCTTTAGTAGGCGCAGGCTGTTTTCCTTTTATAAAAAGGGATGCGAGCACCTGGGTGAGAAAGAGAAGGATAGGGGGATAGCTTACAGAACATATGTAAATTTCTACGATATATTGACGCTCGGGCTCTCCCAGTTGTTTGCGACGGCTAGGCTACTTCGGGAGATGATTCAACAGGACGGAACAGAGGCTGAGCGTAGCCAGATTGACCCATTATTGTGGTGTTGGAAATGGCTCGGAATAGCTAATGTGGCATTTATTGCTATCTATGTAATCTGTCCGGGGATCGTCTATGAACCGCTCCTTTCTCGCTTGGAAGGACACTTAGGTAGACAATAGTGTAGAGAAGTAGACGTTTGTGAATGTTCTTTTAGGCAACATCAGAGTCGGGGCGGAGGCTTTAAAGCCCCTCTTAAAAGGGCAGGACCTTCCTGCCCCACGTATTGTTTATCAGTATCGCCGCCGAGTCGTACCAGGCGATGAGCGCCACGGCAATCCCCAGGTAGCCCCCGGCCAGCTTGAAGCCGGAGATATACTCGCCCGCCGCCAGCAGGAAAAAGGTTATCGTCAAGGCGATGAAGAGGACGAGCAGCCCGCGCGGGGCTTTGACGGCGGCGAAGGTGGCGTAGAGGGTGAAGAAGCCCCAGGCGGAGAGGAAAACAGCCAATCCGGCCGGCGGAACCGCTGAAATTGTGCCCGTCGCCTCCAAGACTTTCATCAAGGCCAGCCCCAGCCAGAACGCGCCGAAAGAGGTGAAACAGGTGGCACCGAAGATATTGCCGGTCTTAAACTCCCACATACCCGCCAGTACCTGGGCCAGCCCTCCGTAGAAAAAGGCCATGGGCAGGACCATCCCCAGGCTTTCCGGGGCAATCACCTCGGCATTTATCATGCTCAACAGAAATGTGGTCAGGGCGAATGCCCCCAGTCCCAGAGCACCGGGATTAGCCGTTTTTTCAGACACGCAAAGTCCCTCCTTACTGCTTTGTTTTTGTGCTATAATGAATTGCGTCAGCGGCCGAAAAAGAGCTTAAAAAAATCGGGGCGAGTGGATTTGAACCACCGACCTCAGCGTCCCGAACGCTGCGCGCTAACCAGACTGCGCTACGCCCCGATGGCATTATATTATAGGCTGATTTGATTTCTATTGCAAAAGGGGGGAGGGGGCTTTAGCCTTTCCATAAAGGGCGGCGGGCGGGAAAAGATGAAAAATGGGGAGGGGGTAGGCTAGTTTTTAGATGAGGTGTTCTTTCCCACCCTCCCGCCCTAAAGGGGGGTACCCTTTTGCGGAACCACCTTCGGGGGTGGGCTGGGTGGGAAGCAAGACAAAGGGGGGAGGGGTCGCTAAAGATAAAATGAAGTACTGCGTGTTGATAATTGACGGTGCCGCCGGCTTACCGATTCCAGAGCGCGGCGGCAAGAGCTGCCTGGAATTAGCCAACACCCCTAACCTCGATGCCATGGTTGAGGAGGGTGTTTTGGGGCTGGCGCGCACCGTGCCGGCGGGGATGGAGCCCTCCAGCGCCTGCGCCTGCATGTCGGTGCTGGGCTACGACCCCAGGGTCTACTACCGGGGGCGGAGCGCCATCGAGGCCAAAAGCCTGGACATCCCCATTGAAAAAGGGGAGGTCGTTTTCCGCTGTAACCTGGTGGCTATCGGCGATGGCAGGATGCGGAGCTACAGCGCCGGCTATATCAGCACCGAAGAATCAAAAGAGCTTATTGCGGCG
The DNA here is from genome assembly GCA_034410425.1 of Dehalococcoidales bacterium. GTDB lineage: Bacteria > Chloroflexota > Dehalococcoidia > Dehalococcoidales > BS750m-G39 > DUEC01. Next base: position 5,446 of record DAOUMQ010000139.1, read on the forward strand.
CTGAACGATAGCTTAGGCGATGACAGCGTCCACTTCTACCCCGGCGTCAGCTACCGGCATATACTAAAGCTCAGGGGGCGGGAAGATGCCCTTTCCGCTACCTGCACCCCCCCGCACGATATCCCCGATAAGCCGGTTAAGGATTTTCTGCCCAAGGGCAAGGGAAGCGATATATTAAGAGAGCTGATGGCGCGCTCCGAGGCGGTGCTGGCGGCTCATCCGATAAACCTTAGTAGGCAATCCCGCGGCGATATACCGGCGACATCAATCTGGCTCTTCTGGGGCAGCGGCCAGGTGCCGGCAATGCCCGCTTTCAAAAAGGTCTATGGCCTTGATGCCACCCTGACCTCGGGCGTCGATTTGCTAAAAGGGCTGGGCAGGATGTCGGATATGGAGGTGCTTGATATACCGGGGGTGACCGACGGCCTGGACAACGACTACGCCGCCCAGGCGAACGGTGCGCTGAAAGCGCTCGGAGAGCATGCCCTGGTGGTGATTCACATTGAGGCGCCCGATGAGGCGGCTCACGCCGGCGCTGTTGATGATAAGATTGAGGCTATCCAGAGGATAGACGAGGAGGTTGTTAGCCGCTTGCGCTCGTATCGGAAGGACGATTTAGGAGTGCTGGTTATGCCCGACCACCCCACCCCCATTGAGAGCCGCACCCACAGCCCGGAGCCGGTGCCATTTATGCTCTGGGGGAAGAATTTCGAGCCCAACGGGGCTGAGAGATTTACCGAAAAAGAGGCAAAAAGTACTGGTCTTTTTATTGACGATGGGTATAGAATAATGGGTAA
>DAOUMQ010000140.1:0-19962 GCA_034410425.1 Dehalococcoidales bacterium
AGTTGACCGGTAAAGATGTCAAGGCGGGGGCGGAAAGCTGCATTAAGCGAGGCTGCCCTAATATCGTGGTCACCCTGGGCAAGGGGGGAAACTTGAGCAAAAAAGCCGTCGGCTATATCAGGCATGCCGAGAATGAATATCTAATCGAGTCCGTCAGCCGCGATACAATAGCCGAGGTCGATACCACCGGCGCCGGTGATGCCTTCGCCGCCGGCTTTATCTACGGACTGTTAAAGGGAAAAGACCTCAAAGAATGCGGCCGACTTGGTGATATTGTCGCCCAATTCGGCATCAGCAAAACAGGCGCCCGAGAGGGTCTACCCACCCGCCAGCAACTGGCTTTAGCCTACCAGGAGCTCTATAAGCAAAAGCTCTAGCTACTTCTTCTCTTTGGCTTGCTCAGGATTTCATCGACAAGCCCGTACTCTACCGCCTGCTCCGGGCTAAGATAAAAGTCACGGTCGGTATCATGAATTATCTTTTCCAGCGGTTGACCGGTGTGTTTAGCGATAATGCTCCGGATTAGCTCTTGCATGCGCATAATCTCACGGGCGGCAATTTCTACATCGGCGGCCTGTCCCTGAGCACCGCCAAACGCCTGATGCATATGAATAGTGGCATTGGGCAGGGCATAACGCTTGCCCTTGGTACCGGCGCAGAGCAGTAACGTCCCCATGCTGGCCGCCATCCCAACGCAGATAGTTGAGACATCAGGTTTTATCAACTGCATGGTGTCATAAATAGCCAGACCGGAGCTGATAACCCCACCTGGGCTCTGAATATACATGCTGATGTCTTTGTCCGGGTCTTCCCGCTCCAGATAAAGAAGCTGAGCGATTATAGTATTAGCCACCGGGTCAGTAATCGGCGTGAATAACATAATTATGCGCTCTTTTAACAATAGAGAGTATATATCCCAAAATCTTTCACCCCGTGGCCCACTCTCAACCACTCCAGGTATTACATTCATCGGCTGGACATTCATTTCTCTTCTCCTGCTATCTTGATATGGCTTACTATAGATTATAACTCATTCCCCGATTTTTCGCACCCGGCACGGGGTAGTCTTTAAGGCGGGATAGCCGGAAATGGGGTCGTGGGGCTCGGCATCGGTCAGGATATTGGCATTAGCCTCTTCCCAGCCGTGGGGCAGGCTGAGCACATCAGGGTGAATATCGGGGGTAATCTTAGCCTTTAGGGTGATTTTACCTTTGGGGGACTCAACGATTACCGCTTCGCCGTCGGCGATGCCCAATTCTTTAGCCGATTGGGGGTTAATCTCCACCAGCGGTTGAGGCGTAAGCTTCCTCAAGCGGGCGATATCGCGAAACTGGGAGTGGGTAAAGGCGATTGTCCTGGTGCCAGTAATCAGGGTGAAGGGATAATCATTAGATGTCGGCGGCGGCGGGGTAAAGGTAGGCAGGGGGTCATAGCCGTGCTCGGCCAGCGTCGGCGAGAACAGCTCCACCTTCCCCGATGGGGTATCAAAGCCTTCCTGCTCATATTTTCGACGGCGGTCGGGCGGGGCGTATATTATGCCCCCCGGACTTTGCACCAACTGCTCAAGGGTTACGCCCGAAGGCTCAAGCAGATGAGAGAAAAACTCGTCGGCGCTCTGCCAGGGGAAATAATCGGCGTAGCCCATCTTCCGGCCCAGCTCAATCCACAACTGCCAGTCCTCAAGGCAATCGGGCGGCGGCTCAACCGCCTTCTGGCTCAAGCTAATCAGCGGCACCCCTTTGGAGGCGTAGTCAATGAGTATTCTTCTCTCCGGGAAGGCGACGGCGGGGAGAAAAATATCGGCCAGCTCGGCCGTTTCCGTCATGAACATGTCCGAGACCACCAGCAGTTCCAGTTGCTCGAAGGCGCGGCGGACCTTGGCGCTATCGGGCCAGGTCAGGGCCGGGTTGCAGGCCTGAACGATGAGGGCTTTAACCGGATAGGGCTGGCCGCTGATTACAGCCTCGGGCACGGGCATAGCCGAGGTCTCGCTGACGAACTTGTTAAATATGGGGTATTGGGCACCGATAACCTCGTCAAGGGCGACTATCCCCTTCACCCTGAGGCTGGCCTGCTTCAAGGGGAAGTCATAGGTATCGCCTCCGGTTACATCAAGGTTGCCGGTGACGGCAATCAGTATAGAAATAGCCCGGCTGGTCTGCACGCCGTTAAGGCAGTGGTCTAGGGAAACGCCCTGGGTTATAGCCGCCGGCTTGCTGGCGGCATAAATACGGGCGAACTCCTTGATTTTATCGGCGGGGACCCAGGTAACCTCGGCCATTGCTTCCGGGCTGTATTTCTTGACGTGCTCGGCCAGCTCATCGAAGCCATAAGTCCAGCGCTCGACGAAAGCCTTATCATACAGCTCCTCGCTGATAATCACATTGAGCAGGCCCAGAGCCAGGGCGCAGTCGGTTCCCGGCCTGACCTGGATGTGGAGGTCGGCCCTCTTCGCCAGCGGGGTGGCTCTGGGGTCGACAACGATTAGCTTGCTCCCCCGCTTCTGAGCCGATATGACATTGGCCTGCTCGCCTATCTTGGACTGCTGGGGGTTGCGCCCCCAGACCACTATACAGCGGGGATTCTGGTAGCTCGGCGTTAAGGGGAACATCCGCCGGCTTATAGAAAGCCCGTGTCCTATCCCCTTAGCGGCAAAGCAAAGCGAAGAGCCCGAGGTATAGTTGGGCGTTCCGTAGAGGCTGCAGAACCTGATGGCTACCCTGGGCACCTCGCTGCCTACCAGGGGTTCGCCCAGATGCACCACCAGCGCTTTTGCCCCGTAGCACTCTTTTATCGCCGAGAGCTTATCGGCGATAACATCAAGGGCTTCCTCCCAGGAGACCTCTTTCCAAGCCCCCTTTACCTTGCGCAGGGGATGGATAAGCCGCTTTGGCGAATATATCCAGTCCGGTATTGCCCGCGCCTTGACGCAGAGCTTGTTGATAGGGTGCTCCTTCATGGCGCTGACCCTGACCAGCCGCCCCCCCTCCACATGGGCGTCTATGCCACAGCAGCTCAAGCAGAGGCGACAGACGCCCTTGACCACCCGGCTATTTTTTCTTGCCGGCACCCTTGCGACCTCCGGCTATCTCCACCAACTGCTCTATAGCCTTTCGGGTGGTCAAAATTTGCTCAACCGAGAGGCGGGCCTGGGAAGCATCGAGGCGTTTGCGCATCTCATCCTTATCACCGCCAGCACTCTGCACGATGCTTTCCAGCTCGGCGTTTATCTCGGCATCGGTGACCTTTATCTTTGCCTCTTCGGCAAACTTACCCAGCACCAGAGAGCGGCTGACCCTCTTGGTGGCTAAAGGACGCAGTTCTTCCCGTATCTCCTTCTCCGTCTTGCCCACCCGGCTCAAGTACTCTTCCATGCCGCCGCCGCCCGCCTGCAACCACCTCGTCTGCTGTTCCCTTAAGCGCTCAACCTCGCTATCGACCAGGACCGGCGGGAAGGCTACCTGGCTCAAACCGACCACGGCGTCAATCACCTTTTCCTCGAATTCCTCTTTGGCCTTCTGTTCGGCCCTGATAAGCAGGTTGGCCGAGAGCTGTTTGCGCAGTGCCGCCATTGTCTTCAGCTCCGGGTTAACCGTCTGGACAAACTCTTTGTCCAGCTTCGGCAAACGCTGTTGTTTTATCTCGGCAACCTTCACCTTGAAGCGCGCCTCCTTGCCGGCTACCTCGGCCTGGGGATAATCCTGGGGGAGCTGTAGCTTAAATTCTTTTTCATCGCCACTCTTCATCCCCACCAGCTCTTCGGCAAAGCCGGGCACGGGCATGGGCTGGTCTTTAAGCAGTTGATACTGGACGCCCTGCTGGCTTACCAGCGGCTTTTCCTCCACGTAGCCCTCTACATCCATGGTCACCAGGTCGTCAAAGCCGGCGGCACGCTCCACCGGCTCCCAGGCGCCGTGCTGGCGGCGTAACTGCTCTATTACCGCCTCAACCTCTTCGTTTTTTACCTCTACAGGTTCAGGTTTGAGTTTAAGGCTGTGGTAGTCACCGAGGGTAATAGTGGGCTTTAGCGGCACCGTCGCCTTAAAGACCACCGGCTCGGTCTGGCTGATTTCAATAGAGGGGCTGGCGATAGCCTCAATCCCCTCGTCTTTGAGCGCCTGCTCATAAACCTGAGGCAGGAGCTCATTCAGGGCGTCCTCAAGGAGGCGGTCTTTACCCAGGTGGCGTTCCAGCACCGCCCGCGGCGCCTTACCTTTACGGAAGCCGGGGATATTGGCCCTCTTGGCCAGCCGCTTGTAGGACTGCTCCAGAGCCTCCTCTACCTCAGCCGGCTCAAGCTCAATAGTCAGAAAGACTTGGCAGTCTTCCTCTTTCTCCCTGGTTACCTTCACCTTTCCTCTTTCAAACGCAAATGCAATTCGGCCAGTTGCTCTTCACTGACCGGTGAAGGGGCATCGAAGGTTAAATCAGCCGCGCTCTGGTTCTTGGGGAAGGCGATAACCTCCCTGATGGTCTCTTCCCCCGCCAGCAGCATGACAACGCGGTCGATGCCCGGGGCGATACCGCCGTGGGGAGGGGCGCCGTAGTCAAAAGCCTTGAGCAGGTGCCCGAAGCGCTCCTCAACCTGCTCATCGCTATAGCCCAACAGCTTAAACAGCTTCTTCTGCAGCCCGCTGGTGTGAATCCTGATGCTGCCGCCGGCAATCTCATAGCCGTTGCATACCAAGTCGTAATGCCTGCCCCGCACCTTTTCCGGGGCGCTGTCCAGCAAGGAAATGTCCTCCTCCCGGGGGGCGGTAAAGGGGTGGTGCATCGGCTCCCACAGCCCTGTCTCCTCGTTCTTACTCAATAGGGGAAAATCGATGATAAAGCTAAAGGCAAAGGTATTGGCGTCGGCTAATCCAAGCCGTTTGGCCATCTCCTGGCGCAGTTCGCCTAAACACGTATCAACTATCTCGGCTTTGCCGGCGACGATAAGCAGCAGGTCTCCCTTCTCTGCCCCCAGCCGCTGTCCCATCTGCTTGACCTGGTCTATGGTGAAGAACTTGGCGGCAACCGACTTTACCTCTTCAATAGTTAAATCGTTCAGCTTGCCGCCACCAGCACCCAGGGCTATGGTCACCAGGCCACCGGCGCCCAGGCCCTGCACCAGCTTATTCAGCTCATCAAGCTGGCGGCGGCTATAGCCGCCACAGCCGGGGGCGCAGATACCTCTCACCTTGCCCCCCTGCTCGATGGCCGAGCGGAAAATGGAGAACTCGGTCTGGGCGGCGATGTCGCTTAAATCCTTTAGCTCCAGGCCGAACCTGAGGTCGGGCTTATCGGTGCCGTAGCGCTCCATGGCTTCGGCGTAGCTTAAGCGGGAGAAGGGCTTTATTACCTTGATTTCAGGCTTGACCTTCTCCACCATAGCCGTGAAAAGCTCCTCCATCAAACCGAGGATGTCTTCTTCTTCGACAAAGCTCATCTCCAGGTCAAGCTGGGTGAACTCCGGCTGGCGGTCAGCCCTGGTATCTTCGTCGCGGAAACAGCGGGCAATCTGGAAATACTTCTCCACTCCAGCCACCATCAACAGCTGCTTTAACTGCTGCGGCGACTGGGGCAGGGCATAGAATTTCCCGGCATGGACCCGGCTGGGCACCAGGTAGTCACGGGCCCCCTCCGGGGTGCTCTTAATCAGGATTGGCGTCTCCACCTCGATAAAGCCCCTATCGTCCAGAAAATCGCGGATGAACTTTATCACCCGGTGGCGAAGGAGCAGGTTCTTTTTCATTCTTGCCCGGCGCAGGTCGAGGTAGCGGTATTTCAAGCGCAGGCTCTCTTCAATCTCGACCTCCTCGTTGATATAGAAGGGCGGCGTCTTTGACGGGTTCAGTATCTCGGCGCTGTGGACAATGACCTCGATATCACCGGTGGGCAGTTTGGGGTTCTCGGTCCCCTTGGGGCGGAGGGCAACCTCACCGCTGACCTTGATTACGTATTCGCTGCGCATGCGGTTGGCTATCTTGTGGCAATCGGGCGACGAGTCCGGGTTGAAGACCACCTGGACTATGCCTTCTCTATCCCGCAGGTCAATGAATATCAGCCCGCCGTGGTCCCGGCGGCGGTCTACCCAGCCGGCCAGGGTTACCTCGGCGCCAACATTCTTTTTGCTCAGCTGGCCACAGCTATGAGTTTTAAGCAAAATTATCTCCTGAACGCAGGTTATAGCTGATTATAGCCTATAAGGGTGGGGGCTTCAACTTGGGATTGCCCCTCTCCCCACCTCCAGTGTTTTTCTTTCCCACCCTAACCCACCCTACAGAGGCTGGCAAGCAAGACCTCCGTGTCCGATCTGGCAAAATAACTGTGCGGAGAGTAAAATGGCAAAAGCTCAATTTCCCTCAGGGTTTTAGCTCGATTAACCGTAGGGTTCACAGGTTATAAGGAGAATATAATTACACAACCGGAACGAACACCGCGCTCTTTCATGCGGAGCTCTCTGCCATGGTTCATCATGGCACACTTCGGTCATCACCTGCTGACGGCTCTGCCCGGACCGCTTTTACCGGCTATCCGAACGGCTTTTGGACTGAACTACACCCAGGCATCTTTCGTGACCACGGCTTTCGCCCTCTCCGGCGGAGCGGGGCAACTACCCGCCGGGTGGCTGGCTGACCGTATCTCACCCTCGGTGATGATTGCCATCGGCACATTGGGCGTGGCAATAGGCGGCGTCCTCGTCGGCATAGCCCCAACCTATGTCATGTTGCTGGTCCTTATGGTGATAATGGGGCTGATGACGGGAGGCTATCATCCGGCATCGACACCGCTGATACTGGCTTCTGTGGAACCGAAACAGCGGGGGCGAGCGCTGGGGCTGCACCTGCTGGGAGGGAATTCCAGTTTCTTCATAGCGCCGCTTCTCGCCGGGCCAATGCTGGCAGCCTGGGGGTGGCGGGCTCCGTTCATCATTCTGGCGATACCTACGGCCATATTCGGTCTGGTATTTTATATTTACCTGACCAGACGCGGGGGTATGACCCATGTCGCCAGAGCCAGACAGAGGGTCGCTGAGGAAAAGCCGCCCCAGCCCGGATACAAACGAAGGCTGATAGCTTACCTGGTGATGATGGTACTGGGCGGCGGGGCAGGGATGTCGGTCAATGCATTCCTAACCCTGTATATGACCGATGTGCTGGGTACTTCCGATGCTAAAGCGGCGATGTTAATGTCCATCATGTTCCTGCCAGGGGTCTTCGGGGGGACGATTTTGGGAGGGTGGATTTCCGACCGCATCGGGACGGTTAAAATAATTATCACCACCGGCATTATCAGCGGTTTGATTATCTTCGCCTTAAAGTCGGCCACGCTGGGGTTCGGTTTTTACACAGTACTTTTTGTCATGGGCCTGAACATGGCGATAAGGATGCCAGTAACCGAGGTCTTTATCATGGGACAGACACCGGCCAAGCGCCGTTCGACGATTTACGGAGTTTATTATTTCACGATGCAGTACACAGGCGCCATATTCGCCCCCATTATGGGAGGGCTTATCGAGAAGTACGGCTTTGACACAATTTTTACCTTTTCCGCTATCGTGGTGACGGCGGTAGCAGTGGTGACATCGCTCTTTATCTTGGATGCCAAGGACTAGGTCTAGCCAAATACCATGATTTGACAACCACATATAGATAATATACAATGCTACCAATCCCGAAAACGGCCTAAAAGGAGGCAAAACTAGTGCCGAACTGGAAGGAACAGCTTAGCTTCAATAGAGGGGCTTCTCCAATGATGATGCCCTGGGCTTGGCGTGCCGCCAGTTCGGGGACAATGCCCACCTGATTTCCCCAAACTGACCAGAGAGCTTAAACCAAGCCCGAGAAGTATAACCTTCTTGGGTTTTTTGTTTTTGGCACGCCTTAATTTGACAGTGCAGAGTATAAATACTACTATCATAGGAGGTTAAAACATGACTAAAACCATTGACGAGATAAACGAAAAGATAAGCCAGGGCAAGGCGGTGGTAGTCACCGCCGAGGAGATAATAGAGCTTGCCCGCGATAAGGGCGTCAAGAAAGCGGCCCAGGAAGTGGACGTGGTTACCACCGGCACCTTCGGCCCGATGTGTTCCTCCGGCGCCTACTTTAATATCGGGCACGCCAAGCCCAGAATAAAGCTCGGCGGCGGGCGTGCCTACCTCAACGATGTCCCGGCCTATACCGGACTGGCGGCGGCAGACCTCTTTATCGGCTCCAACGCCCTACCCGATGACGACCCCAGAAACAAGGTCTTCCCCGGAGAATTCAACTATGGGGGCGGGCATGTCATTGAGGAGCTGGTCGCCGGCAAGGATGTCAGGCTGGAGGCAACCGCCTACGGCACCGACTGCTACCCCAGGAAAAAGCTGGAGACCTGGATTAATATCAAAGACCTCAACGAGGCGGTGCTGTTCAACATCAGGAATGCCTACCAGAACTACAATGTGGCCGCCAATGCCTCGGACAAGACAATCTATACCTATCTGGGGGTGCTGCGGGCAAAGCTGGGCAATATAAACTACTGCAGCGCCGGCCAGCTCTCTCCCCTGCTCAATGACCCCTATTACAAGACCATCGGCATCGGCACCAAGGTCTTCCTGGGGGGCGGCATCGGCTTCGTCGCCTGGCACGGCACCCAGCACAACCCCGACGTGCCCCGCACCGAAAAGGGAGTCCCCAAGCGGGGGGCGGGAGCCCTCTGCCTCATCGGCGACCTGAAGCAGATGAGCCCCAGGTGGCTGGTAGGGACCAGTTTGCTGGGCTACGGCTGCAACCTGACCGTAGGCGTCGGCGTAGCCATACCCATACTCTCCGAGGAAATCCTGGGCTACACTACGGTAAGCGATGCCGAGATTTTCGCCGCCGTTATTGATTACTCCGACGCCTATCCCAACCTGAAACCGGATATCCTGGGCGAGGTCAGCTATGCCGAGCTGAAGACGGGGAAGATAAAACTCAAGGGCAAAGAAATACCGACCGCTTCCCTGTCCAGCTACCCGAGGGCGCTGGAGATTGCCAACACGCTCAAAGAATGGATAAAGAAGGGCAAATTCCAGCTCACTAAGCCGGTGGCGCCCCTGCCCGGGGTGGAATCGGGCTATGCCTTTAAGCCGCTTAAAGAACGGCCTATAGAATAGCTTTAAGGAGATAAAGATGGCTGTTTCCAAGAGAATAGTACTGCACTTTCCCAAGCGGCTGGTCGACCGTCCCATAGTAGCCCGCCTGATCAAGGACTACGACCTCGAATTCAATATCTTGAAGGCCCTGGTCACCCCCGAAGAGGAAGGTCTACTGGTATTGGAGTTAAGCGGGGAACAGGAAGCCTACGATAAGGGCATCCGGTACCTGACCGAGACCGGGGTGAAGATACAATCGCTCAGCCAGGACGTCCTCCGCAACGAGGAGAGGTGCACCCACTGCGGCGCCTGTATCACCATGTGCCCCTCCGGCGCCTTTGAGCTCGACCCCGTAACCAGGCGGGTTAACTTCTACAACGAAAAATGCGTGGCTTGCGGGCTGTGTATCAAGGCCTGCCCGCCGCGAGCTATGGAGGTGCACTTCTAGGCCATGTATCAGCCGAGAAGCTATCGCCACTGGGTTAAAGATAAAGGCCTGGTCTCCTTCAAGGTAGTGGTCAAGGAGACCGATTTATACATCCGCGCCCACTCCAACCTGAAGCGGAAAGCCCTCAGGCTGGTGCTGAAGTACCGCCAATTGCTGGAAGGCTACATCGAACGGCACCCAGCCTTTCTCACTTCTCTGGAGCCGCTAGCCGCCGAAGGAGACGCCCCGCAAATCGTTACCGAGATGGCCGAAGCGGCCAGGAAGGCGGGAGTCGGGCCTATGGCGGCGGTGGCCGGGGCTATAGCCGAGTTCGTCGGCGCCCAGCTCCTTGACTCCACCCCGGAGGTTATCGTAGAAAACGGGGGCGATATCTACTTAAAGAGCCGGGAGGACAGGCTGATAGGCATTTATGCCGGCAAGTCGCCCTTGACCGGCAATATAGCGCTGGAAATCAAGGGGCAGGATACGCCGATGGGCATCTGTACCTCTTCAGGAACGGTGGGGCATTCCTTAAGCTACGGAAAAGCCGATGCCGTGATTGTGCTCTCTAAGTCAACCGTGCTGGCCGATGCCGCCGCCACCGCCATCGCCAACATGATTAACCGACCCGAAGATATAGACGGCGGGATTGAGTTCGCCCGGGGCATTGAGGGCTTAAGTGGCGTGGTAATCATCCAGGATGATAAAATGGGGCTGTGGGGTAAGGTGAAAATCCGCTCAATCCCGGCTAAAACAGCCGATGAAGAATACGCTTTAAACCAGGAAAAGGGCAGGTAACGATAGCTCTAATGGGCATTCCAAAACCACAGTTAAAAACCAGACGGCAAAGGATATTAATAGTCATAGTCCCCTGCCTATTGCTGGGGCTGATGCTATTAGTAGCTGGTATCGGCAAACTGCCAGGGCTATCTGACAAGCTTGGTGCCTTTCCAGGGCAGACTGAATTCATTGATGCCCTCCTTGGCTCTTTCTGGACACCCGCCGTAGCCTTTTTTATCTCCGATATTCTTCCCTGGATTGAAGTAGTCCTGGGGATAGCTCTGCTCCTGGGCATATTCTCCAGAATAGCCGCTATCCTCAGCCTGCCGCTTATTGCTGGCTTTATGGCCAGCAATATCTGGGCAATAAGCCATGGCCTGGGATTTGGTAGCTGCGGCTGCTGGGGGATATTTGAAAGGCTTTTCGGTAACACGACCCCGATACAAGCCCTGACACTGGACATTGTGCTTTTTCTCTTCGCCGTAATAATAATACTATTCAACCCGTTTGGTTTTCTAACCTTCAGGTGGTGGTTTAGCCAAGAGAAGAAAGGAAAAAAGAGACGATGAGACCTGTTTCCACCCGGCTAAAGCGGCTGGGCGCTCTGACCGTCCTGGTTATCGCTGTGCTTCTTATCGGCGGCTGCCCCGTGGACAATCAACCGCTGGACAATCAACCGCCGGAGAATCAACTGCCGGTCATCTCCAGCCTCACCGCCGACCAGGAGGAGCTTTTACCGTTAGCCAACTGCAATATTGAATGCACCGCCTCCGACCCGGACGGAGACGAGCTGAGCTATAGCTGGTCAGTTGATGGTGGCCTTATCTGGTATGAAGGCTCCAAGGCTATTTGGACGGCGCCGGCGGTAACCCGTGGCACCTACACCGTCACCGTTGAGGTCAGCGATGGCCAAGGCGGCGTGGCAACGGAACAGATAACCATAAATGTAGCCGCCCCCAACCAGCCGCCGGTTATCGAGAGCCTGACGGCAGAGTGGACTAGATTGAAACCGGCTTCAAACACCCCCATAACCTGCCTGGCCAACGACCCGGACAGAGATGAGTTGAGCTACAGCTGGTCAGCGGGGGCCGGCAACATAACCGGAGAGGGTGATACTGTCACCTGGGTGGCGCCTAATGGCTACGGGAGCTATATTATTATCGTTACCGTAACCGACGGCAGAGGCGGTCAAGCCAGCGAGAGCGTAGAAATTGTAGTCTGCAGTTGCGGGAACGCCCATTGATAGTAAAAAGGGGGGAGAAATGGCCAAAAGACGGATAATGCTTACCTACGCCCCGGAGGTAAGCTCGGAGCCGATTATTTACACCCTGGGTCAGCAGTTCAACCTGGCGACTAATATCCACCGGGCTGACGCCACCGAGGACAAAGGCTGGATAGAGCTGGAGCTGGTGGGGGAAGCCAGGGATATCGAGGCCGGAATTGCCTGGGCTATCTCCAAGGGGGTAAGGGTCGACCAGGTCGGTTAGGCTATAGCCGGCGCTTAATCATCTGCCCAGGTTTCTCTTTTCCAGCCACTTCCGCTTCTGGCTGAGCCGCACCCGCTCATCGGTGGAGCGGTAGCTGGCCAGGAATTTATCTTTGAAAGAAGGGAAGGTGCCATCAAGAATGGCACCTCTTATTTTAGCCATTAACTGACCGATAAAGCTCAGGTTGTGAATAGTGGCCAGCCTGTAGGCTAAAAGCTCTCCGCAATTGAAGAGGTGGTGGAGATAAGCCGCCGAGAAATTACGGCAGGTATAGCAGTCGCAGTCGGTAACAATCGGCTGTTGCACGCGGCTATAGGCGGCATTGCTTATGTTGCGCCTCCCCTGCCAGGTAAAGAGGGCGCCGTTGCGGGCAACGCGGGTGGGCAGGGCGCTGTCAAAGATATCGCACCCCCTGGCTACCGCCTCGACAATGTCGTCGGGGGAGCCGACCCCCATGAGGTAGCGCGGCTTGTCCTGCGGCAGGAAAGCCACCGTCTCTTCGACCATGGCCAGGGTTACCTCCTTGGGCTCGCCGATGCTTAAACCGCCGATAGCGTAACCGGGGAAGTCCAGCGAAGCCAGGTACTCCGCCGACTGCCGCCGAAGCTCTAGAGAAACGCCGCCCTGCACGATAGCGTATAGCGCCTGGTCACGGCGCTTTTGAGCCTTCCGGCACCTCTCCGCCCACTTATGAGTCCTCTCCGTGGCCCTTTTCACCTTCTCCGGGCTGTCGTCGTGCGCCGGGCACTCGTCCAGGGCCATGATAATATCCCCGCCGAGGGCTTCCTGATAGCGGATAACCAGCTCCGGGCTGAGGCGATGCTGGCTGCCATCAATGTGAGAGCGGAAGGTAACCCCTTCGTCGCTCACCTTCCTCAAAGGGGCCAGGCTGAATACCTGATAGCCGCCGCTGTCGGTAAGAATAGCCCCTTCCCAACCCATAAACTTATGTAAACCGCCCGCCTTCTTGATGACGCTGATGCCCGGCCTTAAGTAAAGATGATAGGTGTTAGCCAGGACCATACTCATACCCAGGGCCTTGACCTCCTCCGGGGTCAGCGTCTTGACCGCTCCCTGACTGCCCACGGGCAGAAACACCGGCGTGGCTACCGCCCCGTGCCGAGTCGTTAGCTCTCCGGCGCGGGCCTGGCTGCGGGGACAGGTCTTATTTAAGCGAAAACTAGACACTACTCTATCAAATGCTCGGCGATAATGTTACGCTGTATCTCAGAGACGCCGACATATATCTCGGTCATCTTGGCGTCGCGGTAAAGCCGTTCTACCTCCATGGTCTTCATGGTGCCGTAGGAACCGCCGACCTGCATGGCCATACGGGTTACCTCGACCGCCACCTGCGAGGCGAAGAGCTTGGCCACCGATGACTCGTACTTGATATCCAGCCCCTGGTCGCGCAAGAAGGCGGTTCGGTATACCAGCCACCTTCCCGCCTCTATACGGCTGGCCATCTCGGCCAGGTGCCATTGGATAGCCGGCATCTTGGCAATCGGCCTGCCTGAAGCCTTCCGCTGACGGGCGTAATCCAGAGAAAAATCCAGCGCCCCCTGGGCAACGGCTATCCCCTCCACGGCCACCCCCAACCGCCCCAGAGATATAGCCTCAAGCAGGACTTCAAAGCCCTGCCCCTCTTTGCCGATCAGGTTCTGCCGGGGAACATAAACCTCGTCGAGATACACCACCGAGGTGCCCAGCCCCCTCAGCCCCATGGTCTCACAGGGCTCGCGGAGACTATAGCCCTCGGCGGAGGTATCGACGATAAAAGCATTCAAGCCCTTACCCTCCCCCCTGGCGAAGACCAGGAGCAGTTTAGCCGCCGGGGCCAGGGCCACGAACTGCTTCTGCCCGGTGAGGACATAGCCGTCACCGCTTTTCTTTGAAGTAGTGGTGATGTCTTTAGGGTCGGAGCCGGTCTCGGCCTCGGTAAAGGCGATTCCGCCCAGCATTTCACCCCTAGCCAGGGGAGACAGGAAAACCTGCTTTTGCTCTTCACTGCCGAAGCGGAAGAGCGCCTCCTCGGGCACGGTATTTATAGCCATAATGGCACCGACTGTCATTGATGCCTGGCAGAGCTGTTCCAGCACCAGCGCATAGCCCAGATAACCGGCCCCACTACCCCCGTATTCATTAGGATAAGGCAGACCCTGGTATCCCCGCTTGCCTATCTCCTTAGCCAGAGCCGAGGGAAACTGCCCGCTAGAGTCAATCTCAGCCGCCAGCGGCTTGACCGACTTGACGGCAAAGTCCTTTGCCATCTTCTGCAGCATTTTCTCCTGTTCGCTAAAGCTAAAGTCCATATTATGTCAACTCTGGCTTATGTTTTTCATCAAGGTAGCCCTGCAGGATGATAGCCGCCGCTTGAGCGTCGTTCCCAGTCTTCTTTTTGCCGCCAGCCGCCTGCTTCAGGCGCTCAGCCATTACCGTGGTCAGACGCTCGTCCCGATAATCTATGGGAACTTTGGTATGCTCTCCCAGCTTCTGGGTAAAGTCCTTGACCTTCTCCGCCTGCTGGCCCAAGCTGCCGTCCATGGAAAGGGGCAGTCCGACAATGACCTGCCCTACCTGCTTTTGGTGGATAATCTCGGTAATAGCCTCTATATCAAGGCTATCGCTGCGGCGGTCGATAACAGCCAGGGGGCTGGCCAGTATGCCCTCGGGATCGCTCAAGGCCACCCCGATCCTCCTGTCCCCGATATCAAGCCCCAGGCTACGCATTATATTAAGCTCTTTACCAGCTTGAGGGCTTCGTCCAGCTTTTTCTTGTCCTTACCCCCCGCCTGAGCCAGGCCCGGCTTGCCCCCACCACCGCCACCGGTCACACCGGCAACCTGCTTGACTATCTTGCCGGCATCATAGCCCTTCTTGACCAGGTCCGGGGTTACCGCCGCCAGAAAAGCCGGTTTGTCTTCATAGACGGTGCCCAGAACGACGATGGCGCTCTTGAGCTTATCGCGGAGCAAATCGCTCATCTCCCGCAAAATCTCAAGGCGAGTAGAAGGGATTTTAGCCACCAGAACGGTTACCCCTTTGATGACCTCAGCCTGGGGGATTAAAGACTCGGCGGTCTTCTTAGCCAGTTCCCTTTCCAGAGCCAGCCTCTTCTTTTTCTCCTGCTCCAGCTCAGCATCCAGGCTTTGTGCTTTTTCCAAGATATTCTCCAGCCCAGCATCTAGATAGACAGCCGCCTTCTGCAAATCCGATAAGCGTTCCTCAAAATATTTTTCCGCCCCCCTCCCCGTCACCGCCTCAATGCGCCTTAAGCCGGCACCGATACTGCCCTCGGAGATAATATGAAACAGTCCTATCTCACCGGTGGCAGAGACATGGGTGCCGCCGCAGAGCTCGGCGCTGACCCTGGGCTCGCCGATCTTCACCGCCCGCACCTTATCGCCGTACTTCTCGCCAAAGAGAGCGATAACGCCTTCTTCCATAGCCTTTTTGTAAGGCATATCCTCCTCAGCCTCTACCTTCAGGTTCTGGCGAATCTTCTCATTGACGATGCCATTCACCTCGGCTATCTGCTCTTGGGTCAGCGCTTTGAGGTGAGAGAAGTCGAACCTGAGGCGGTCGGGGGCGACCAGAGAGCCCCTCTGCTGGACATGCTCCCCCAAAACCTGGCGCAGTGCCATCTGGAGGAGGTGGGTGGCGGTATGGTTGCGGGCGATATCCAGCCGCCGCTCTTCATCGACTATTGCCTCAACCTCATCACCGGCGCTGAGTTTACCCTCAACAACCTTGCCTTGATGAACGATTATACCCTGCGGCGCCTGAACGGTATTGGTGACCAAAAAGCGACCAGATTTACCTTGCATCTCACCGGTGTCGCCAACCTGACCACCCATTTCGGCATAGAAGGGGGTGGATTCCAATATAACGCCTGCTTCCTGACCCTCTTTCAATGTCTTTACCGACTTATTGTCAACGGAAAGGTCAAGAATCTTCGATTTACAGCTAAAACTGCCATAGCCAACAAAATCCGTAGCCATATTAGGGTAAAGAGAAATAGTCTTCTTATCCAATAAGACCGGCCCTTTTGACGCCCGGGCTCTCTCCCTCTGCTTCTCCATCTTCTTTTCAAAACCCTTTAAGTCCACGGAGAAGCCGCGGTCGGCGGCAATCTCTGCCGTCAGCTCCACGGGGAAGCCGTAGGTATCATAGAGTTTAAAGGCGTCAGCTCCCGATATCTCCTTTTTGCCCTTAGCTTTAGCCATAATGCCGTCCAAAAGCTCCAGACCGGTGCTCAGCGTCTCGGCGAACCTGGTTTCCTCACTCTCCACCACCTCAAGGATAAATTTCTGCCTCTGCTTCAGCTCAGGGTATATATGCCCCATCTGCTTTATGGTAGCCTCAGCCATCTGGGCAATAAACGGCTTGTCCAGGCCCAGCCTGCGGCCAAATAGGGAAGTGCGGCTCAGTACCCGTCTTAAAACGTAGCCCTGCCCCTCGTTGCTGGGGAGCACGCCGTCGGCGATGAGAAAGGCAATACCCCGGCTGTGCTCGGCTATTACCCGCATGGCATTATCGGTTTTATCATCCTTGCCGTATTTACTGCCGGCTAAAGCGGATATCTTTTGCATCAAAGGAACAAAGAGGTCGGTCTCGTAGACCGATGGTTTATTATTGACCGCGGCTACCGTCCTCTCCAGCCCCATGCCGGTATCGATATTGGGCTTGGGTAACGGAGTGCGCTTGCCCTTAATATCCTGGTTGTACTGGGTGAAGACCAGGTTCCAGATTTCGGAAAAGCGCCCGCAGTCGCAGTTGGGACGGCAGGAAGGTTTACCACAGCCAACATCCTTGCCAAAGTCATAGTGGATTTCACTGCAGGGCCCGCAGGGGCCAGAATCGCCGGCCGGGCCCCAGTAGTTGTCCTCCTCGCCGAACCTCAAGATTCTCTCCTCGGGGACGCCTACCTCCCGCCAGTAGCCGAAGGACTCGTCGTCGTCAAGAAAAATGGTTATCCAAAGGCACTCTGGTGAGAGTTTAAGGCGCTGGGTAACGAACTGCCATGCCCAGCCGATGGCTTCCTTTTTAAAATAGTCGCCGACGCTGAAGTTGCCCAGCATCTCAAAGAAGGTAAGGTGGCCGGCATCGCCCACCGATTCAATATCGGTGGTTCTAAAGCACTTCTGGCAGGACGCCAGGCGGGGGCTGGGCGGGACCTCTTCTCCCAAGAAGTAAGGCTTGAAGGGCACCATGCCGGCGCTGGTAAGCAATAGCGTGGGGTCGCTGCGGGGTATCAAAGAGGAGCTGGCAACGATTTTATGGCCTTTTTCCTCAAAGAAGTACAAAAAGGCTTGGCGTACCTGGTCGCTGGTCATCATTTCTTAACGATTTTAGTTTAAGCCAGGCTAGCTGTCAATGAAAGGTAACCCCCTATCGGGGTTGGGGGCAAAGCTCAGCGATGAGCAGATTGAGCGCCAGCCCGCCCTCGAATTTGCCGGTCTTGATAGCCAGGTCGGCTTCTAAGAGTTTACGGTAGACCGCTTTCAGCCTCTCCAGGGGATACCTCTGCGCCTGCTCCAGCGTCTTGCGCAGGGGAAATGGTGCCAGTCCCAGCTTGCTTTGAATCTCCACATCGGGTTTTCTCTGCCGCCTCATTTCTTTAGCCTGAACGATGAGCCGGACCTGCCGTGAAAGCATTACCAGAAGATAGGCTGAGGAAGCCCCCCTACTTAACAACTGCTCCAGTAAGAGCTCGGCGGCCCCGACCTTAAATTCAAGGATGGCATCAACCATGGCGAAGACATTAGCCTCCTGGGCCGAGCTGACCACCGCCTTGATATCCTCTTCCTCGATGCGCCGGCCGGTAGCGAACAGGGCCAGCTTGTTTATCTCGCCGCTCATAGTCCAGAGGTTGCCCCCCACCAGCTTAGCCAGCAGGTCGACCGCCTGGGGGGATATAGTGGTACCCTGCTCGGCCACCTCTCGCTTAATCCACTGGCTCAGCCTGTCCCCCTTCAGCATGGGGAAAGCTCGCACCTGCGCCCTGGCCGAAAGCTGTTTGAGCAGAGGGTTAGTGCCCTTTATCCTGCCGTCGGTCAGCACCAGAACTGTGCTCTCGGGTATATTGGTCAAGTAGGCGGTTAGCGCTCTAGATTCCCCTTCGGCTTCACTGGCAGAGGGCGTTTTCTTCTGCCGTCGGGCTCTACCCCTGTTCTCAAAGCGCCCCAAAAGCCCCTGGACAATAACCAGGCGTTTCTCGGCTAGAAAGGGCGCCGTCTCGCAGACAGCCTTTAGCTGGTCTAATGTCAACTGCTGGCCATCGAAGATAACGGTATTGGTCGCCAGGAGAGACTTGTCGCCCAGGCCCTGCTTTATCTCCTCAAGCGACCTGTTTATGGAGAAATCGTCCTCGCCCCATAGAATATACAGCAAAGCGCGCCCCTGAACTTTATGGTCTTACCATTTTAGCACACCGGAGCCTAAATAATCTCTATTGAATAATGACGATACTAATAGTAAAATAGGGACAGCTTATAACGTCTGCCCGGATGGCGACGCAGAGACTTTGAGAGGAGAGTTAAATGAACGAACGCCCCGAAGAGTTAAAGAAGCTATCAGCTATTGCCACCGACCTGAGCTTTGGCGCTGATTTGAGGATTAAAGCTATCGAGCAGTTGGGCAATGTCCGCTCTCAAGAAGCCCTCCTTACCGTGCTTGACCTGGCGGCCAACGACCAGTTAACCATTAAGGAAAGGGAGCTCGCCCTCAAGCAAGCCCAGAAAATAATAAAGTCAATCGCCGAATAGCCTGGCTTTAAGATTAAAGCAAGTGGGTTAGGTCAATGAGCATTGACATCGGCATCATTGGACTGCCGCAGAGCGGCAAGACCACCATCTTCAACGCCTTAACCGGAGGCAAAGCCGATACCAAGAGTCCGACCCCCCACATCGGCATAGCCAAGGTGCCGGAGCCGCGCCTGGAGACGCTGGCCGATATGCTCCACCCCAAGAAGGTAGTCCCGGCCGAGGTGAGATATATTGATATCGGGGCTTCGGTCAAGGGGGGAGAGGGAGACCGGGCGATAAGCGGCCCCATGCTCAGCCAGCTCAGCGATACCGATGCCCTCATCAACGTTGTCCGCGCCTTCCCCGATGAAACCATACCCCACATTGAAGGCAGTATCGACGCCGAAAGGGATATCGCCACCGTTAATCTGGAGCTCGCCTTCTACGACCTGGGCATTATTTCCCACAGGCTGGAGAGAATAGCCACATCTCTAAAGGGGGCCAAGCCGGCTGAGAGCCAGGGCCTGCTCCGTGAGCAGGAACTGCTTAACCGGCTCAAGGCCGAGCTGGAAAAAGAGACGCCCATCAGGGAGCTGTCCCTTACCGCCGACCAGACCAAAATCATGGCCAACTACCAGTTCCTCACCGCCAAGCCCCTGCTAATCCTGGTCAACATCGGCGAGAAACAGGTAGCCCAGGCCGCATCTCTGGAAAAAGAGCTCAACTCTCGCTATCGGCGGGCCAAGTCGGCCATTATGAGCCTTTGCGGCGAGCTGGAGATGGAGCTGACCCAGCTTGACGATGAAGCGGCCAAGGGTTTCCGCGCCGAGTTCGGCATCACCTCATCCGGTCTTGACCGCATTATCCAGCTATCCTACGAGCTATTGGGCTTAGTAACCTTCTTCACCACCGCCTCGGACGAGGTCAAGGCCTGGTCTATCGCCCAAGACGCCAGCGCCCTCAAAGCGGCCGGCAAAATCCACTCCGATATGGAAAGGGGGTTTATCCGGGCCGAGGTAATCAGCTACCAAGACCTGGTGAAGTGCGGCAGCCTGGCCGAGGCCCACAAGAAAGGTCTACTCCGGCTGGAGGGCAAGGGGTACCCCGTCCAGGACGGGGACGTGATTACCTTCCTCTTCAATGTCTAGAGGTACTGCGCCACCTCGGTAAGACTTCTGATTCGGGGGCAATCGGTAATATCCTCGTTGAAGCCCCGGCGGTCTAAGAGAATCCCCAGCATGCCGGCATCGTTAGCCCCGACGACATCGAACTCATACTGGTCGCCGACATAGATTGCCTCCGAGGGTTCAACCTTCGCCTTTCTGGCTGTTACCTGGAATATCTCCGGGTGGGGCTTACTAAAACCGGCCTCCCGCGAGGTCATCACCACTTGAAGCCAATCCAGGAGCCCCAGCTCCTTGC
>DAOUMQ010000141.1:0-4577 GCA_034410425.1 Dehalococcoidales bacterium
ACTGGCGTATTCTGGGCAGCACGCTTCTTAGCTGCACAGCTTGGACAGAGGTCGCTTGTCGGAATAGATTTTAGATGCCTTATCCGGCCACAATTTGAGCACCTGAATGTCTGCGATGCAGCCGGGCGGAGATACCAGTTACACCTACGACAACGATAATTCCTGACCAAGCGTAGAGGCTTATTGTCATCGACTGTATATATCTCCCCACATTTAGGGCACTCAAGAATCATGGTAACCTCGTTATACTACTCAGTAACGCCCACCGTCAATATCTCTGGAAAAGAGAAGTGGGATTGGACGAACAAATGTGAGATTGGGTCTTATTCGTTGACCATAAACGAGTTAACCATTGAGGAAGTTCTGTGTATTGATGAAAATGGCTCCCCGAGTAGGACTCGAACCTACAACCTAGCGGCTGCCTGACCTTAACTGCGTAGCCACTAATCGATGAAAATCTCAACCTTAGCCGGACTGGCCAGTTGATTGAGCTCACTGGTGAAGGCGGCCCAGTCGAAGCCTGACTGCCGCCGGTATTGATAGTGCAGGCCTACCCGGTCGTCCAATGTGGACATGTTCTCCAGGTTCAGGCCCCGTAGCCTCTCTTTAAGGAATGCGGTCAGCTTTTTCTCCAGGGTGGAGAAAGAAGACTGGTCGACGGAAATCATCAAGTGCCCCCGGCCGAACAGGTTAACCCGGTTACGGCTTAACCACTGGATTCCCAGGGCAACGAAGACAACGGCAAATAGAATGGTTGTTATCAGGAAGTTGCTGGTCGCCGCCCCGATTGAAGAAGCGATGAGGAGAAGCAGAAAACCGATTTCGGCAGGGTCTTTCACCGGTGTCCGGAAGCGGACGAAAGACAGTGCCCCCAGGAGTCCCAGGGATAGCGGGATAGAGGTCTGGATACCCAGGAATAGCACGGTGATAGCCGGCCCACCGATAAGAAAGGTGCGGTGTACACCGGCTCCGATGTGCCTTGAGCCGTAAAACAACTGGTACATGAGGTAAGCCACTATTGCCGCTATTAACGAAAATCCAATAGCGATGAGAGCCTCCCATATTCCCACCGGAGATTCCCAGAATGTCGTAAGTTCTTCTAGCAATTTTTTCTCCTTTCTATACTATAGCTAAAATATCCTTCCCGCAGGTGACAAGCGACCCACCGTACCCAGCTTCTCGCTGTGCGAATCGATACAGTAGGAATACTTGGAGAATCGGCTCCAGTCCAAGTCCATTATCTTCAGATGGCGGAGCGTTATCGGCAGTTCTATAGTCGGCCCCTTGACCTCAATAACCCCGCCGGGCAGCCCCAGCTCCCGTTCCCCGTAACCGATTTCGCGGGCTATCATGGTGGAACGTATGCGGCAGTCGAGCGCCACCCTCACTCCGGTCAGCATCTCGGTGAAGCGGTAGCGCCAGTAGGCTATTCTTATAATCGGCTGGAGGGGTTGGGCCGGGAAATGACCGAAAGCGGAGATGGTATCAATAAGCGTTGATTTGGGCACTATGCCCTTGGAAAGGGAGGACAGCTTGAGATTTTCGGTTGGCACCATCAACCTCTGCCGCTGTTTGCTACTGGCAAAGCCCTCCCTTGATTTGAGCTCCAGGAATACCGGTGTCTCGTCCTGCTGGTTTTCATCCTCACCGTACCAGCGTATGCGCACCTTGTCTTTACGGAATTCGCCCGCCAGCGACTTGTTGTGCTGTTCAAGGTCGGGGGTATCAAAGTAGAGGCTGTTTATCTGCTCCTCCGGATATTCGCTGTCCAGGTGGCATACCTGGCGCAGCAGCATATAAGCCAGGCTGATATGCTGGGGCAGAATGAAGAATTTGCGCTCAATTCTCCAGTCTAGCCGGGACTTATCCCGGTCTACCCGATGCACATGGGTATTGGTTAAAGTCATAATATTTCCTCTCTGGTAGAATAATCTACCTGGGCGGGAGGTTGCCTCCCCAGATACCACCGCCCATCATGCCCTGGCCTCCGTTGCCGCTACCGTCGCCGGAAGAGCTGGGGCGCTCACCGTTAAGCTGCTGTCTGATTGACTCCACCCGCTCGGCGATAAAGGCTCTGAGCCCAAAGGGAATCATGCCCATGCCTCCCCGCCCGTCTCCGCCAATGTCCACGCTTAAGGCAATCTCAAACTCCTCGGTGGAATAGAACTTGAGCTCATCAGCCGCCACGTAGGGGCGTATCAGCTCGGCAAGCTCATCGATGCGGGCATTCATTACCTCCGGTGATAAGGGACCTTCAATCAGCTCCTCCAGATAGCCATGATAGGTCTCAAGGTAGGCGGGCACAGACAACAAGCGGACGAGCGGGTAATTGGCCACTGCCCCCGAAGTCGGCTCATCTATATAGAAATTGATGATGCCGTCGCGGTTAAGCCCGGAGCTAAAGGTGCCGAAGCTCATATTCAAGTCCCAGGGAATAATGGTGAACCTGCCGTCGACCTCGTAGAGGTAATAGTTATGGCCCATGCCGATGTAGTTGTCCAGGTGCACGATGGCAGCCGACACCGCCAAGAAACGGAGCACCTGGTCTACGTCCAGCACCTTTTCAATCTCCTCGGCGAAGGTCTCGTCGGGCTCGTTGTTCAGGACATCGAGCAGCTGGAAGAGCGCCGAGTGGTCGGGATTACTCTCGTTGGTCTTCAGCCCCATCTGCTCCAGAAGGTCACCCTGCCCTAAAGACATTCCTCCCCCTGGCATACCCCCGGCTGGCATCTGTCCCGGCGGCACACCCCCCGGCAGCATATCCTCGGGTGGCCCGCCTTGGGGAAGCCGGTCTTCCGGCGGGATGTCTTGGAAGGGCATATTTTCCCCCGGCCCACCGGGGCCCCAGGGAACATCAGCCGCCCCCTCTTCTTCCTCTGGTTCCCACAGACCCAGGGCCTCCAATATTTCCAGTAGGTTGCCTCCCCCCAGGTTGACGTCTTCGACGCTCGCTTCGCCTGTGGTAGTGATATCGTCCTCGGTCCAGTTCAGGTAAGCCGCCGACGGCTCCGGCTTGTAGAGGTTGCCGGTGTTGTCATCAAAGTGTTCGCTTAAGAAAGTCCTGTCTATCTGCTCCACCATGGTATAAAGCCCAAGATGGGTATCGTTCACCCAGAGGTCAACGAAGCAGGTGCGGGGGGTGGGGATGCCCATCTGCTCAAAAAGCTCGTAGCCCAGGACCTCGCGCATGAATGTCGGGTCGCTGAAGCCGTTGTTAAAATTCAGCTTCTTGACCCCATAAAGGTTATTGGCCGCGTTAAAGAAATTAAGGTCAACCCTCAAGCTAAAGCGGGCAGTGCCGCTGCTAACCGCTGACGTCAATGAGGAATTACCCTTGGGCCTGACGGCAATATCCTGTATAAGCTCTCCGTCATACCAGAGGTCGGCTCTGACATACTGCTCCTCGATGGCGTTTTCCTGCATGTACTCCCAGTCCTCTTCAGCCATCACCAGGCGCACGGTGACAACACGGTCATCATAAAAGGGCGCCGAGTCGTCGCCTTCTACCGGCCCCGATAGCTGACCACACCCGGCCATGGACAATAGCATTACGCCCAAAAGCACGACCGTAAGTATTGATTTCTTAGCCTTCACCTCTTAAAACCCCTTTCTGCCTGATGCTTGGTTAGAGCGGCTATGTATTTTAGTCTACAGCCGGCAAAAGCCCTGTGGACAGTGTGCACCGTCATCAAGCCAAGCCTCAGGCTATGACTACCCTAACTTATTTATATGACAGCTGTCATAGCAAATTACACTAAAATGTGACCCGAGTTACATGAAATAAGGCCGCTTATGGACTATAATAGCCGTATGGAGAGAACAACGCCCCATGCGGACGCAATACGCCTGATTCGCTTTGCCGCCATTCTCTGGCTCGGCTACCTCATCGTGCTCGTTCTGGCCAGCCAATCTTTTCCAGCCCCGCCCTACACCAACCTTATCTACTACGGCTCGCTGGCCGACATCGCCCTTCTTTGCCTGAGCTTGGCTTACTGGAGGTGGCTGCAGGAACGGCTCAGGCAGGCCTTCATCCCGCTGATAGTGGCTATCATTACCGTCATGCCGCTTATCATTAATCACCTGGTGGGCCGCCTCTCTCCGCTAGGCCCGCAGTTCGCCACCCCAGTGAGCTCAATCCTGGCGGTGTTTCCTTTCCTGTTCGTCGGTCTGCTTCTGGTTGCTTGGCAGTACAAATGGCAGTACATACTCTGCGTTATTCTGGGGATTGCCGGATTAAATATCGGGATAACGTGGGCTTATGCGGCGCCGGGCACCATGCCCTTCCAGGCAGGACTTATCGTCACCCTGATTCAGACTGTCATCTTCCTGGCGGTAGGTTTTCCCATCAGCTATCTCATGAGCCGATTGAGACACCAGCAGCAGTCGCTGGAGGCGGCCAATATCCGCCTCACTCACTATGCCAGCACGCTTGAGCAGTTAGCCACCACCAGGGAGCGCAATAGACTGTCAAGGGAGCTGCATGATACCCTGGCCCATACTTTAAGCGGTCTCTCTGTCCAGCTGGAAACGCTAAAGGCCTACTGGGATGTTGACCAGAAGGCGGCACGTTCCATATT
>DAOUMQ010000142.1:0-13786 GCA_034410425.1 Dehalococcoidales bacterium
GCGAGCAGGCACTCCAGCGTGCAGTTGACAATCCTGGCTTTCTCGTTCAGCAGGGCGTCAAAGGAAGAATTGGCTGGCTCTATGTGAGACATATTTACTACTTATCACGTATCATCTATTATTCGCGTGAGGCTCAATGGTAAATGGCAAACGGCAAACCGTCAATGATACTGATTCTGGGCGTGACCGCCTCGGGCAAGGGGCGGGTCGCGTTCGAGCTGGCGCGGGAGCTCGGTGCCGAGATCGTCAGCGCGGACTCGATGAAGGTCTACCGCCCTGGTCTACAGCGAGGATTAAGGTGGTTAGCCCCAGGTTATTAAATATTGAGGGAAAGATGCGAGCCTCGGTCGATGGTTATAAGACTGAGTTGGCTACCATCCGCACCGGGCACGCTACACCAGCCCTGGTCGAGCACATCAAGGTAGAATACGCCGGCGTGCCCACCCCCTTGAACCAGATTGCCGGCATTTCCGCCCCCGAGGCCAGGCTCCTGGTCATCCAGCCCTGGGACCGGAGCACCATACCCAACATAGAGAAGGCTATCCTCAAGTCCGACCTGGGGCTGAACCCTACCAGCGACGGCAACGCCATCCGATTGGCCCTGCCCCCTTTGAGCGAGGAGCGCCGCCAGGAGCTGACCAGGATGGTGCACAAGAGGGCCGAGGATAGAAAAATAGTGATACGCAACCTGAGGCACGAGGTCATGAACGAGCTAAAGGAGTTGGAAAAGAACAAGGAAATCTCCCAGGACGAGCACAAGCGCGCCCTGAACCAGCTGCAGAAGCTCACCGATAGCTTTATAACCGATATTGAGCAGATAGCCCGGGACAAAGAAGCCGAACTGATGGAGGTCTAGCCCGGGCAGCTAGAGGATATGAGCGCAGAGTGACAGCTACTTCATCGGCCAGCCAAAAAACCGCCCGCTTTCCCAACCACATAGCCATTATCATGGACGGCAATGGCCGGTGGGCCAAAAAGCGGGGACTGCCCCGCCTTGAGGGGCACCGGGCGGGGGTAGAAAACCTGCGCTCGGTAATCGGCTACTTCAACAAGCTCAAGCTTAAATACCTCACCCTCTACGGCTTCTCCACCGAGAACTGGAAGCGCCCGGAAGAGGAGATTACCGGCCTGCTTAACCTCCTGGAAGAGGAAATAGACAAGGAGACCCTGGAACTTCATAAAAACGGGATAAAAATCCGCCACCTGGGCCGCCTTGACGAGCTTTCGGCAAGCCTGCAGCAGGCCACAAATAAAGCCCTGGAGCTCACCAAGAACAACACCGGGATGACCCTCAGCCTGGCCTTTAACTACGGGGGACGGGCCGAGATTCTAAACGCCGTCCAAAGGGTCGTAGCCGATGGCATCAGGCCTGAGGCAATAAACGAGGAGCTGTTCACCGGCTATCTTTACACCGCGGCTCTGCCCGAGGTCGACCTAGTCATCCGCACCGCCGGCGAGCTCCGCCTCAGCAACTTTCTGATATGGCAGACCGCCTACAGCGAATACTACTATACCAAGGTCCTCTGGCCCGACTTCGATGAAAAAGAGATTGACAAGGCACTGCTCTCCTATAGCCAGAGACAAAGACGCTTCGGTGGGCTATAACCCTAAAAAATCTTTGATTTTTCAGGGAACCCGTTTAAAATATAATAATCCTATCCCCCTCTCTAAAATCTCTTCTATAAGGAGTTTAAGAGGGACTTCGTCCCTCTTCGAAAAAATTCTTCCCCTTCCCCTATTAGGGGAAGGGGATAAAGGGGATAGGGTTTAATATTAAAATCATATGCTAAAGAAAAGGGTTATAACCGCGCTGTGGGGCATCCCCCTCCTATTCGCCGCCGCCTGGTTCAACCAGCCCCTGCCCTGGTTCACCGTCCTGGTGGCTATCTGGGGGCTGCTGGCAGCCTTTGAATTCTATAAAATGGCGGCGGGGAAAAAGCTGGCGCCGCTCACCTACTTCGGGCTGGCCTGGACGCTATTATTCATCGTAAGCCCTCACTGTACCTACGACCTTACCCTGCCCCTGCTGCTTACCTCGGCCGTGGTGCTGTCCCTGTTCTGCCTCCTGGCGCGCCGGCAAAAGGAAGGGGCTTTCCTCGGCTGGGCCTGGACGATTGCCGGCATCCTCCACCTGGGGTGGCTCTTAAGCCACTTCGTCGCCCTGAGGGGCTTAGACGACGGCAGGAACTGGGTATTCCTGGCCCTGGCCGCCACCTTCGCCTCCGATACCGCCGCCTACTTCGTGGGCAGGGCGCTGGGCAGGCATAAGCTCGCCCCTGCCGTCAGCCCGGGCAAGACCTGGGAAGGGGCGATAGCCGGTCTTTTGGGCGCTATCATCGTCAGCTTCCTCTTCACCCTGGCCCTGCCTTTAAGCTACTGGCAGGCGGCGCTCCTCGGCTTCCTGGTCAGCCTCTTCGGTCAGCTCGGCGACCTGGCCGAGTCCCTGCTCAAGCGCAACATGGGGGTAAAAGACTCCGGTAGCCTGCTTGCGGGGCACGGCGGTTTCCTGGATAGGATAGACAGCGTTGTCTTGGCTGGCGTCGTGGTATACTATTATGTGGTATGGGTAGTATTGTAAAGCGGGTAGCCGTCCTGGGTTCAACCGGCTCCATAGGCCGCCAGACCCTGGAGGTCATCAGCGCCCTGCCCCAAAACTTCGCCGTCATCGGGCTGGCCGCCGGCAAGAACACCGCCCTGCTCGCCAAGCAAATAGAGCGGTTCAGGCCGAGGTTCGTATATTCCCAAAGTAAAGAGGCTATCTCCGGTAAAGCCGAATACGAACTTCTATCCCTGGAAGAGATAGCCAGCCACCCCGATGTAGACATTGTGGTCATCGCCACCTCGGGGAAGTGGGGGCTAAAGCCCACCCTAGCCGCGGCTAGAGCCGGCAAGAGGATGGCCCTGGCCAACAAGGAATCGCTGGTCATGGCCGGCGAGATTATCACCAGCCAGGCAAAGCGCAATGGGGCGCAGATTATCCCCGTTGACAGCGAGCACAGCGCCCTCTGGCAATGCCTTGAGGGTGAGAGCGGGAAGGCAAGCCGCTTTATTATCACCGCCTCAGGGGGGCCCTTTCTCGGTTATTCACCAGCCCAACTGGCTAAAGTGACCCCGGAGCAGGCCCTGAAACACCCCTCCTGGCGGATGGGAAGCAAGGTTACCATCGATTCGGCTACGCTGATGAACAAAGGGCTGGAGGTAATCGAGGCCCACTGGCTCTTCGGCACGCCCTTTGAAAAAATCCAGGTTTTAGTCCACCCCCAGAGCATTGTCCACTCCATGGTGGAATTTGTTGACGGCTCGGTTAAAGCCCAGCTGGGCTACCCCGATATGCGCCTGCCCATCCAGTACGCCCTCACCTACCCCGAGCGCCTGGCCAACCCCAAGCTCCCCAGGCTCGACTGGGATAAGATAAAAGAGTTTAACTTCGAGCCGCCCGATTTTGACAGCTTCCCTTGCCTCAAGCTGGCCATCGAGGCGGGGAAAAAGGGAGGCACCTATCCGGCGGTGCTCTGCGCCGCCGATGAAGCCGCCGTCCAGCTATTTTTAGACAAGCGTATTAAATTTACCGATATCGCCCGCCTGGTGGGAGAGGCGCTGGAGAAACACAAAGCTAAAGCCCACCCTACCCTTGAGGAGATTTTAGCCGCCGACGAGTGGGGACAAGAGATTGTCTCTAAACTGATAAGAGGGCTTGACAAATGATACTTACCATAGTAGTCGGTGTAATTGTCCTCTCCGTGCTTATCCTCGTCCATGAGCTGGGGCATTTCATTGCCGCCAAGGCTACGGGGGCATGGGTTGAGGAGTTCGGCATCGGCTTCCCGCCGCGCATCTACGGCAGGAAATGGGGGGATACGATATACTCCATCAACTGGATACCCTTCGGCGGCTTTAACAAGATGTCGGGGGAGGTCGACCCCAAAGCGCCCAGGAGCCTGGCCGGCAAGAGCTACGGCGTCAGGCTGCTGGTCTTGAGCGGCGGCATACTGATGAACCTGCTTTTGCCCTTTCTGCTGCTATCGGTGGCTTACATGATTCCCCACGATGCCATAATCGGGCAGGTGGTAGTAGAAGAGGTCGCCCCCGGCTCGCCCGCCGAGATGGCCGGTATTCAGGTCGGTGATACCATTCTCAGCATTGATGGCCGGGAGATAAACAACGGCAGCGACCTTTCCCGCCTCGTCCAGCTCAACCTGGGCAGTGAAATCAGCATATTGATAGAGCACGCCGACGCCACCACCGAGACGATAACCCTTACCCCCCGCTGGCGCCCCCCGGAGGGCGAGGGGCCGATAGGCACGCTGTCCCGCACCATAGACCCGGTTACCGTCAGCGAAAGCTATCCCCCCTGGGAGGCAATCCCCCGGGGAACGCGCTCCTGCGTCGAGACCCTCATCCTCTACAAGAACGGGATAGTCGGCCTGATTCTGGGCACCATACCCTTCACCGCGGCCGGGCCGGTGGGCATCGTGCAGATTACCGGAGAGGTGGCCCATTCCGGGATAAGCCCGGTGCTGGAGCTGACGGCCTTCATCAGCATCGCCATTGCCATAACCCAGCTAATACCCTTTCCCGCCCTCGACGGCGGCCGCATTCTATTCGTCATTATCGAGTGGATACGGCGGGGCAAGCGCATCTCCCCCAGGATTGAAACCATCGTGCACTCCATCGGCTTCATGATATTATTAGGCCTGCTACTGCTGGTTACCTACCAGGATATTTTCCGGTGGATAAGCGGAGAAAGCCTGCTTTAATAAAACTACAAAGATTAAAAATGGGGAGGGGATAATGTAAAAGGGTGCCACCCCAGCACGGCAGGGCGGGCTGGGTGGGAAGAAAAACCCAAGGGGAGGGGAAAAGAGATTGGTAAAGAGGCTTTAGCCTTTTTGGGCGGGCTGGGTGGGACGCAAGACAACCGAAAACAGGAGTAGACAAATAATTCCATGAACCCCAGACGAAAATCAAAACCAATCCAAATCGGCCGGGTTACCGTCGGCGGCGGTGCCCCTATCGTGGTTCAGTCCATGACCAAGACCGATACCCGCGACGTTAAGTCGACTATCGGGCAAATCAAGGAGCTTGAGGACTGCGGCTGTGAGCTGGTAAGGGTGGCCGTACCCGACATGGAAGCGGCGCAGGCAATATCGGCTATAAAAAAGGGCGTTGCCCTACCCATAATCGCCGATATTCACTTCGACCATCGCCTGGCCCTGAAAGCGCTGGAAGCCGGCTGTGACGGACTGCGCCTAAACCCGGGCAATATCAGCCAGGCTGATAAGGTAAAGGCGGTGGCTTATGCCGCCAGAGAGAGAGGAGTCCCCATCCGCATTGGGGTAAACGCCGGCAGTCTGCCCCAGACTAAGAATCCAGAACTTTCAACCGCCGAGCGGATGGTCGAGGCGGCAAAGGGGCAGATAAAACTGCTGGAAGGTTTTGATTTCGACCTGATAAAGGTCTCGCTGAAAGCCTTTGACGTCCCCACCACCATCGAGGCCTACCAGAGTATCGCCCAGAAGATACCCTACCCACTGCACATCGGCATCACCGAAGCCGGTCCCCCCCGCACTGGAATTATCCGCAGCACGGTGGGCATCAGCACCCTGCTTTACTTAGGCATCGGCGATACTATCCGCGTGTCACTCACCGTCCACCCCAGGGAGGAGGTCATCGCTGGCTATGAAATCCTTAAAAGCCTCAACCTGCGCCAGCGCGGCCCGGTGCTGGTCAGCTGCCCCTCCTGCGGTCGCGCCGAGGTGGACATCGTAGAGCTAGCCCGCCAAGTCGAGGAGGAGCTACTAAAGATTGACAAGCCGCTCAAGGTGGCGGTGATGGGCTGCGTCGTCAACGGGCCCGGTGAAGCCAAAGACGCCGATATCGGCATCGCCTGCGGCAAGGGCAGAGCCGTCTTGTTTAAGAAGGGCAAGAAGCTAAAGACTATTCAGGAGAAGGACTTCATCAAGATATTAAAGGAGGAAGTGGAGAGGTTTTAGGGGGGAAGTAAAAGAGTGTTAGAGGCTTCAGCCTCTATGGGTGGGCTGGGTGGGAAGAAAGACGACGAAAACAGGGAACGGGGTAAAAAGAATTCTAAACCCCTTTAATAAAGCGCCTAAATGTGATTTAATGTAGGGGGCTTTAAAAGCCCTTTTAAAGTCTAAACAATAATCAAAACAATATAAGGAGGCAAGATGTAGCAACATCCTATAACTATCTTACTTAAATCAATAAGGAGGAGAAAATGCATTGTCGTAACTGTGGCAAAGAACTGATAGGGACACCGGAAATCTGCATGAACTGTTGGGCCAGACCCATGGCCGGGAAGAGCCACTGCTGGGCGTGCGGGGCTAAGACCAACGAACTGGCTGAAATCTGCATTAAATGCGGGGTAAGACTGACCGAGGCACCAAAGGCAGCCAAGGCGGCCAAGGTGGTGAGTGGGGACATTTCCCCCAAATCGAGGCTGGCGGCTACCCTGCTCGCCTGGTTCCTGGGAATTTTCGGTATCCACCGCTTCTACGTGGGGAAAACCGGCTCAGCAATTGGTATGCTCATCCTGAGCATCATCTACTTCGTAAGCCTTGGCTTCTTAGCCGTCGGGTGGTGGGGCGTAGCCGTTTTTGGTTATATATGTATTACGGCGGTAGGCATCTGGGCCTTCATCGATTTCTTAATCGCCGTTACCGGAAACATGAGGGACTCAGAGGGCAGGCTCATCAAGAACTGGTAGAAGCATAGAGCCTAATCTTAAAGAGAAAAGGGATTTTAGGGCAAACTTCTTGGTGTGCATATAAGAGATATTAACTAGAATTATCCATCATCAAGGAGGCGGAAAATGTATTGCCGAAACTGTGGCAAAGAACTTACCGGTACGCCGGAAATCTGCATGAACTGCGGGGCCAGGCCCCTGGCCGGGAGGAGCTTCTGCTACGCCTGTGGTGCCAAGACAAACGAACTGGCTGAAATATGCGTCAAGTGCGGGGTAAGGCTGACCGAAGCCGGAGCCAAAGCCAAGACCGCAGCCGCAGCCGAAGCCGCTGGCGTCTCAAGCAAATCAAGGCTTGTGGTCACCCTGCTCGCCTGGTTCCTGGGAATTTTTGGCGCTCACCGGTTCTATCTGGGCAAGACTGGAACGGCAGTTACCATGCTCGTCTTAAGCCTTTTCGGAATTGTTTTTGTGACCTGGATCTGGTCAATCATTGACTTTATATACGCCGTTTCCGGAAATATGAGAGATAAAGAGGACAAACTTATTAAGGACTGGCAAGTCTAGCTCAAGCAAAAGATGCGCATATCAAAGCTATTTGGCAAGACCCAGAGAGAAGCACCCGCTGAAGCGGAAACGGTCAGCCACCAGCTACTATTAAAGGCAGGGATGATTCACCAGGTAGCCGCTGGTGTCTACTCATACCTGCCCCTGGGCTGGAGGGTGCTCAAGAAAATAGGCAATATAATCCGCGACCAGATGGACAGGGCCGGCGGGCAGGAACTGATAATGCCCGTCCTCCAGCCCCTGGAGCTCTGGCAGAAAACGGGCCGGGACCTGGCTTTCGGCAAGGGGCTCTTCACCCTCTCCGACCGCAGGGAGCGTAAGCTGGTCCTGGGACCGACCCACGAAGAAGTAATCACCGAGCTGGCCAGATATAACGTCCAGAGCTACCGCGACCTGCCCCTGCTCTTATACCAAATCCAGACCAAGTTCCGCGACGAGCCCCGCCCCCGGGGCGGGCTGATTAGAGTGCGCGAATTCACCATGAAAGACCTCTACAGCTTCGATACCGATGAAGAAGGCTTGAACCAGAGCTACGATAAGATGCTCCAGGCATATAAAAATATCTTTGACCGCTGCGGCCTGCCCACCCTGCTGGTTGAAGCCGACAGCGGCGCCATCGGCGGCAAGGCTTCCCACGAGTTCATGACCATAACTGAGAGCGGCGAGGACGAGATTATCTACTGCGACCAATGCCACTACGCCGCCAACCTGGAGAGGGCGGAGAGCGTCAAGGGCAAACTGGAGGCGGAGAAGCCGTTGCCACGGGAAGAGGTAGCCACCCCGGATGTGGGTAGTATCGAAGAGGTAGCCGATTTCCTCAAAATACCGCAGAGCCATACCCTCAAAGCCGTGTTCTACATCGCCGACGGCAAGCTGGTCTTTGTCGTCATCAGGGGGGACATCGGGGTAAACGAAGTAAAGCTGAAGAACGCCCTGGGCTGTATCGACCTCCGGTTAGCCACCGAGGCCGAGGTTATAAACGCCGGCCTGGTGCCCGGAGCCGCCTCCGCCGTAGGTATAAAGGGTATGAAGATTATCGCCGACGACTCCATTACCTCAGGTGGAAACTTTGTCGCTGGCGCCAACAAAGCCGATACCCACTTCAAGAACGTCAACTACCCCCGGGACTTTAAAGCCGAGCTGGTGACCGACATCGCCCAGGCGCGCGCCGGTGACGAGTGCCCCAAGTGCGGCGCCAAGCTATCGTCCATGCGGGGCATTGAGGTGGGGCATGTCTTCAAGCTGGGCACTTTCTTAAGCGAGAAACTGGGCGCCCTTTTTATTGACCAGGGCGGCGCCTCCCACCCTATTATCATGGGATGCTACGGCATCGGTCTCGACCGGCTGATGGCGGCAGTCATCGAGCAAAATCACGACGATAAAGGCATCCTCTGGCCCTTTTCTATCGCCCCCTACCATGTCTATCTCTGTCCACTCTACCAAGAAAGCTCCGAGGTAGAGGCCATTGTTGAGAAGGTCTACAGCCAGCTTGCGGCAGAAGGGCTGGAGGTGCTCTTTGACGACCGCAAGGAATCGCCGGGGGTGAAGTTCAACGACGCCGACCTGCTGGGGATACCAATCAGGGTGACCATCAGCCCCCGAACTCTGGCCAAGAACAGCGCCGAAATAAAGAGGCGCTCGGAAAAAGAAGCCCAGCTTGTTCCCCTGGAGAAAATAGCCGAAAAGCTAAAAACGCTTATTTCTGATTAACCCCCTCTGGGGAGTCGTGCTTTATTCTGAAGAAGGGGGAGGAAATGGCCAAGAAATGCTTGATTCTTTACTCATCGTACACAGGTCATACCGAAAAGGTAGCCGAACGATTTAAGAGCACCTTCGAAAAGCACGGCTGGAAATGTGATATCTTTAAGGTCCGCCGAAAAGCGAAGGATATTTTGAACCCTCCCTTTGACCTGACCAACTACGACTTCTTGTGCGTAGGTTCGGGGGTTATATTGCACCTCCCCTACAGCGAAATACTAGCTTTAATAAGAAAGAAAATATACGATATAGACCCCAGAGTACCCCTTAGAGACAGGGGGGAAGCCCTCACCTACATAAAAGAGCCGATACCGAAAACCCCTCCGCCTACTAAAGATCCGCGAATCCTGAAGTTGCACCGGAAAATAGTGCTTGGGCCTGATTCCAAAAAGGCGGTCGTTTTTATTACCTACTCCGGTTATGAATTCGGCCCTAAAGAGGCTGAGCCCGCCCTGCAACTGCTGGCGCTGGAAATAGAACACCTGAAATTCCGGTGTATCGGGCGTTTCTGCTGTCCGGGGAAATACCTCAATGACCCAACACCCCGGACATTTTTCGGGGACATACGGGACAGGCCCAATGAAAAAGACCTGCTGAAAGCGGAAATGTTCATAGAGGAAAAACTGGAGGAAATAGCCGACAGACCCTCTTAAAGCCAAAACTCAAGGGATCCAAAGACTGGTTATTTGCCCCACCCCTTGAGTTGTTTTTCCCACCCTAACCCACCCACAAACGTATTTCAAAGGGGGCTTCGCCCCCTTAAGAACCCCCAGGATATATGGAGCTATCGTTCTCTTTGGGGTGTCTAAGAGGGGTGAAACCCCTCTTTCCCGTAAAAGGGCGGAGGGCGGGAATAGAAAAAATCGGGGTGGGGAATAAACCACCGCCTTTAGCCGCGCAGGGTAGCCCCCAACTGCTTGGCCAGCTTATCCAGAATCTGCTTCTGCACCTTGTTGACCTCTTCATCGGTCAGGGTATGAGAAGGCGACTGAAAGGTAATCCGGTAAGCCAGAGACTTCTTGCCCGCCGGCAGTTGCCCCCCGCTATAGACATCAAACAGGGTAACCTCGGTCACCAGGGGAAAGCCGCCGACAATCTCCTGCACCTGGCGATGGGCCACGCTGCTATCAACCACCAGGGCCATATCCCTGACTATAGCCGGAAAGCGCGATATCGGCTGGAACAACCGGTGACCTAAGGTAAAAGGCAGGAGCATCGTCAGGTCAAGCTCAAAGAGATAAACCTTTTCCGAAAGCTCAAAGGCATCGGCGACCTTGGGGTGCAGTTCACCGATAACGCCCAGGCTTTTGCCCTCTATAACTATAGCCGCCTGCTTTGCCGGGTGCAGGCTCTCGTCCGAGCCCGGTTCGAAATCGGCGGCTACCCCCAGATGCTCTAGTAAGCCCTCGACCACTCCCTTGGCGTCGAAGAAATCAAGCGTTTCGTCGTCGCCGCGCCAAGACTCCTCAAACCTGGAGCCAGCCATTAAACCGCAGACCATCTCCGGCTCATAGGGCAGGTCGTTAGGCCTCTGATGGTATACCCTGCCCTGCTCAAAGAGCCTGATGCCGCCCTCCTCGTGCCTGCGGTTTGCCTCCAGTGCCGCCAGCAGGTTGGCCCTCAGGTTAGGGCGGAGGTACTCCTGGTCGGCAGTCATCGGGTTGGCCATGCGCAGGGGCGCAGGTTTAGGGGGGTGAGGCTGGGGCAAAAGCTTGTTCAAGCCTTCCCGGCCGGTAAGGGAATAGGTGATGACCTCCTGAAAGCCGCTGCCGACAAGGCTCTGCCTCGTCTCCCGCTTCAATTTCAGCATAGGCGACGGCGTCTGCCGGGGTAGAGACTGGCTGAGCATGGTAACCGGAATCTGCTCGTAGCCGATAATACGGGCGACCTCCTCGACAAGGTCTTCGGCCAGGGTTATGTCGCTCCGCCAGTAGGGGGCGGTAACCAGAACTTCGGAAGCCGACTCGGCCGCTTTACAGTCACAGCCTAAAGAGGTCAATGCTTCTTTTATCTGCCTCATACTGAAATCAACGCCCAGCAGGCGCTTTACCTCGCTAGCTTTTAGCAGGATGGGCTTATCTTTCTTCTTTCCGGGATAGGCGTCAATAAAACCCTTGGCCGCCTTGCCGCCGCCGAACTCGACGAGGAGCTGGGTAGCCCTTTCCAGCGCCGGTAGCGTCAATTCGGGGCTGATTCCCCGCTCAAAGCGCATCCGGGCTTCGCTGGGCAGGCCCAGGCGGTTGCCGGTATAATAGATGCTTTCCGGGTTGAAGCTAGCCGCCTCCAGGAATATGTCCGTGGTCTGCTCGGTAACCTCGCTGTCGGCGCCGCCCATCACCCCGGCGATAGCCACCGCCCGCTCGGTGTCGGCGATAACCAGCATATCGTTAGACAGGGCCCGTTTTACCCCGTCCAGGGTGACCATAATTTCACCCTTTTCGGCGCGGCGGATGATAATCTTCTTACCCCTGACCTGGTTATAGTCAAAGGCGTGCAGGGGCTCGCCGTATTCCAGCATGACATAGTTGGTAATATCGACGATGTTGCTTATCGGGCGCATGCCGCAGGCCAGAAGGCGCTGTTGCATCCAGCGCGGGGAAGGGCCAATCTTCAAGCCGGTAACAAGGCTGGCGCTATATCGTGGACAGAGGTCGGGGGCGGCAATCTCCACCGCTATCCGGCTGCCTATAGAAGTCGCCGTTTCAGCGTATTTAGCTTGGGGGAGAGTGACCTTCTGCCCGGTCAGGGCGGCGACCTCCCTGGCGATGCCGATTACCGAGAGGCAGTCGGGGCGGTTGGGGGTTATATCCAGGTCAAGGATAACGTCGCCCATATAATCAGCCAGCGGGGTGCCCACCGGAGCTTCAGAAGGCAGGACCATGATTTCCTCATGGCTATCGGAGAGGCCAAGCTCTTTCTCCGAGCAGACCATGCCCTGCGAGACCACCCCCCGAATCTTGACCGCCTCCAGGCGGATTACCTCACCAGTGTGCCCGTCTATAAGGCTAGCGCCGACACGGGCAAAGGCGACCTTATCGCCCACCTTGAGATTGGGCGCCCCACAGACCACCGCCTTCTGCTCGGTGCCCAGGTCTATAGTCGGCAGAAAGAGGCGGTCGGCATTGGGGTGAGCATTGATGGCCGCAATCTGCCCGACAACGATATCATCCCAGTCGCCGCCGATAGCCTGCCAGCCCTTGACCTCGATGCCAGCCATAGTCAATTTCTCAGCTAACTCGGACGGCGGCAGGCCTATCTTCACGTAGTCTTCAAGCCACTTCAGTAGAACCTTCATCGTTAAACCTTTTAGAACTGCCTCAAGAATCTAAGGTCGCTGCCGTAGAACAGCCTGGTATCGTCAATGCCGTAGCGGAGCATGGGCAGGCGGTCTATGCCCATACCGAAGGCAATGCTGGTATATTCCCTGGGGTCGATGCCGCCCCGCTCCAGCACCTTGGGATGGGTCATGCCCGCCCCCAGTATCTCAATCCAGCCGCTGTTACCGCACAGGCGGCAGCCGGAACCGCCACAGACCAGGCACTCTATAGCCATCTCCACGCCGGGCTCGACGAAGGGGAAATAGTCACAGCGGAAGCGCACCTTCCTGTCCTCGCCGAAGAAACGGCGGGAAAATTCATATAGCGTCCCTTTCAGGTCGGCCATGGTAACGCTCTTGTCGACGGCAAAGCCGTCAATCTGATAGAACATGTGAGTATGAGTGGCGTCGCTGGCTTCATAGCGATAGACCTTGCCCACGGTAACCACCCTTATGGGGAGACTCATCGTCTCCATAGCCCTGACATCTCCGACGGTATTGTGGGTGCGCAGGAGCATGTCCATTTCCCCCTGCTCGTCTTTATGGTCAAGCCAGAGGGTGGCCATGGTATCGCGGGCGGCGTGGTGGCGGGGGATGTTTAGCGCTTCAAAGTTGTAAGAGTCCCACTCCACCTCCGGGGTCTCCATCACCTGAAAGCCCATAGAGGCAAAGATTTCGCAGATTTCATCCACGGCCTGGGTGACGGGGTGCAAACGGCCCACCGGCATGAGGCGACCGGGCAGGGTAATATCTATCTGCTCCTCCCCGACGGTGGCCGCCAGCCGCGTCTCCCTGAGGAGATGCCCCTTTTGCTCCAGGCTGTCCTCTAAGCTGGCTTTAATCTGGTTGGCCAGAGCGCCCGCCTTCTTTCTCTCCTCCAGGGGCAGTTTGGCCAGGCCGCGTAGAATCGTAGTCAGCTGGCTTTTCTTGCCCAGATAGCGCACCCGCCAGGCTTCCAGCTCTTTGGCCTGGTCAACAGTGTTCAGTTCTTTAAGGGCTTTGGCTTTTAATTCCTCAAGCTGCTTTAACATGGCTGTCTTGGATTATAGGTTATAAGCGATAACAGGGTCAAGAAAGAAGTCGTCTTGCGTCCCACCCAACCCACCCAAAAGAGGCTGGTGCCTCTCTTCCACTCTTTTATTCCCCACCCCCCTATTTCCAAAGAGCTTTAAGGACAAAGCCTATGAGGGCGGGCAGGGTGGGAAATAGTAGATGCGTTTAAACGGGGGGAGGGGAAAGAAAGTTTTAGAAGCGGGGCTTATGAGGGCGGGACGGGTGGGAAAAAGAGCTTACATTAAAAAACTTCCCCTTCTCTTTAACAAAGGGAAGGGGATACAGGGGTTAGGATTTATTAACCTCTAGCTCTTAACCTTCCCCTTAGCTATAGTCACCAGATTAGCGAAATCCTCAGGCTCCCTGACCGCCATATCGGCCAGCATCTT
>DAOUMQ010000143.1:0-1692 GCA_034410425.1 Dehalococcoidales bacterium
CAAACCGGTAGACGCTGAAGAAGCCTACCGCATCGGGCTGGTTAATAAGGTTGTGCCCCAGGCAGAGGTTATGACTACGGCTAAAGAGTGGGCCGAGGCTATCTGCCAGGCGGGGCCGCTGGCGGTCAGGGCGGCTAAAGAGGCTATGGTCAGGGGCTGCGATATGACCCTGGAAGACGGCTTAAGGCTGGAGAACTCGCTGGTAGCCTATGTCATGGGCACCGAGGACTTTGCCGAGGGCACCAGGGCTTTTGTCGAAAAGAGAAAGCCGGAGTACAAGTGCAAGTAAAAGAAAGGAGCATCATGGAAATCAAGAAGGTCGGTGTGGTTGGCTGCGGCGCCATGGGCGGCGGCATCGCTCAGCTCTGCGCTCAGTCGGGCTACCAGGTGGTAGTATCGGAGATAAACGACGAGTTTTTGAAAAAGGGGCTGGCATCGATTGACAAGGTCTTAGCCAGGAGCGTGGAGAAGGGCAAGCTCGCCCGGGCGGACAAGGACGCCGTAGTGGGGCGCATTAAGGGCACCACCAGCACCAAGGACTTTTCTGACTGCGACCTGGTGATTGAAGCCGCTATCGAGAACCTGGACTTAAAGAAGAAGATATTCGCCGAGCTGGATGGAATCTGCCCCCCTAATGCCATCCTGGCCACCAATACTTCCTGTCTATCGATTATCGATATGGCGGTGGCCACCAAGAGGCCGGACAAAGTTCTGGGACTGCACTTCTTTAACCCGGCGCCGGTGATGAAGCTTTTAGAAATGGTCAAGACCATCGCCACCAGCGATGAGGTCGTCGCCACCTGCCAGAAGTTCGGCCAGTCTCTGGGCAAGACCACCGTTGTCGCCCAGGATGCCCCCGGCTTTATCGTCAACCGGCTCTGGATACCCTTCCTCTTGCATTCCATCCGCCTCTACGAGGAAGGTGTTGCCAGCCGGGAGGATATCGATAACGCCATAATGCTGGGCCTGAACTACCCGATGGGCCCGCTCACCCTGTCCGATATGGTCGGCATTGACGTGGTCAAGTTCGTCTCCGATGCCCTCTACGAACAGCTTAAAGACCCGCGTTATGTTGTGCCGACGCTGGTGGACAAGATGGTGGCTGCCGGCTGGCTGGGGCGCAAGACGGGCAAGGGCTTCTACGACTATAAATAGCTACCGAATAGAAGGAGGCAATTCTATGACCGAGGTGGTAATTGTCAGCGGCGTCAGGACGGCTATCGCTAATTACGGAGGGGCGTTACGAAATACCCCGGTGGCCAAGCTGGGTAGCATCGTCATCAAGGAGGCGCTAAAGAGAGCCGGGATTAGGCCCAAGAGGGACCCCGAGGTGCTGGGGTATGCCCCCGAGGTATTTAAGGGCGCCGGGCCGATAGAGCTGGAGAAGAAGTACTTCGACTGGGATAAATCTCTAAAAGAGGTCAGGATAGACGAGGTGATAATGGGCAACGTTCTCCAGGCGGGGCAGGGGCAGAATACCGCCCGCCAGGCGGGCATCTATGCCGGTATCCCCAAGGAGACCAACGCCATGACGGTGAACAAGATATGGGCCTCGGGGATGAAGGCGGTGGCCCTGGCCGCCCAGGCGATAAGGGCCGGTGACGGCGAGGTTATTGTTGCCGGCGGCATGGAGAATATGAGCGCCGTCCCTTACTATATTCCCTCCGCCCGCTGGGGAGCCAGGATGTTCAA
>DAOUMQ010000144.1:0-6347 GCA_034410425.1 Dehalococcoidales bacterium
ACATAGGCGCTGAAGAAGAATATGACTCAATAAAAATCTCGGGCGTTCCAACCATAAACCAGAAGATTCAGCCATGCGTTCATGGTGACATCGGAACAGTATCAATGGTTGTGAATGCGATTCCGAAAGTATTGAAGCGGTGGGCGGGAAAAGATATATAATAATGTACGGAACTTGTCCCCGGTTAACTACCCCCTTTAATCAGAGCAATATCCTTTCGGTAATGGCAGCCCTCAAAGTGAATCCGGGGGATATTGGCGTAGACCTTCTCCCTGGCTTCGGATATGGTCTTACCCATAGCCGCCACGGTGAGCACCCGCCCCCCAGCGGTCAATACCTGCCCCTCGGAATTGAGTTTGGTGCCGGCATGGAAGACCACGATGTCCTTATCCAGCTCGTTCAATCCGGTGATGGGGAAGCCGGTCTTGTAACTGCCGGGGTAGCCTCCTGATGCCATTACCACCCCAACGCAGGCATCCTGACTGCATTCCACATCTGTCTGGTCAAGCTTGTTATCGACCACCGCCAGCATGATGTCCACCAGGTCGGTCTTGAGCAAGGGCAGTGTGACCTGTGCCTCGGGGTCGCCGAAGCGGGCGTTGAATTCCAGCACCTTGGGCTGGTCATCGTTAATCATCAGCCCGCCGTAAAGGATGCCCCTATAGGCCCTGCCCTCGTCGTGCATGGCTTTTACCGCCGGCTCCATGATGCTCTCTTTCACCGTTTTAGCCAGGGCCGGGGTCAAAAAGTGCGGCGGGCTGTAGCTGCCCATGCCGCCGGTATTGGGGCCCCGGTCGCCGTCGAAAACCGGTTTATAATCGCAGGCCGATACCATGGGTATTACGGCGTGTCCATCGGTGAAGGCGAAGGCGCTCATCTCCTTCCCCGAAAGGTACTCCTCAACGAGCACCATATCACCGGCAGTGCCAAAAGCCTTTTCCTTCATTATAAGGGAGAGGGCCTCCAGGGCTTTGGGTATGCTCTCGGCGACGATGACCCCCTTGCCCGCCGCCAGCCCATCGGCCTTGACCACGATGGGCGGTGTCTGCCGCTCAATGTACTCTTTTGCCTTGCTATATTCGGCAAAGCTGGCGCTTTTAGCGCAGGGGATGTGGTATTTTTGCATCAGCTTCTTGGCGAAGACCTTGCTCGACTCTATCTCGGTGGCTTGCCTGGTGGCGCCGAAAATCTGCAAGCCCCTGATGAGGAACTGGTCGGCAATGCCCTCGGCTAAAGGCGCTTCCGGCCCGACCACGGTGAGGTCAATCTTTTTCTCTTTGGCTGTCTTAGCCAGCGCCTCTATATCATCGGGCTTGATATTAAGGTTCTGGGCAATTTGAGCCGTGCCGGCATTGCCCGGAGCGACATAGATTTCCTTTACTTTAGGGCTCTGGGCTAGCTTCCAGACCAGGGTATGCTCCCTGGCTCCGCCGCCGACAACTAAGATTTTCAGCAATTAACCCCCTGCTTTCTTCCCACCCAACCCACCCTGCCGTGCATAGGCTCCGCCTCTCTAGCTCTCTTCCTTTAAAGGGCGGCGGGCGGGAAAAGATATAAAACTATATGGAGGGCTTTGCCCCCTCAAGGCTACCCTAATTTGCCCATAGATTTTTAGACAGGCCCAATACAGCTACAATCGGGGCAACGAACCCCCTTCTTACTATTGCTCTTAAAACAGCATGCTGGTAGATAAAGTCAGCTATCGGCGGACTGGTTCTATAGTAGAAAGATACAAACATGGCACCTCAGCTATTTGGTATAAGGGTTACATCTCTAAACTCTCTCAAGATGTCTATTTCCTGGGCTGTATCAGTCCCGTAGGCCGCCGTAGCGATAAAGCAAGCTCGCCACTGTTGATACCTGATGAGGTCGAGACCTGGCCACCAACCTTTGTCACGTTCCCCATGTTTCGGCATAGCCAACCTTCCCTAACTTCTATTGTATATCCTACTCCCACTCAATAGTGGACGGAGGCTTGGAGGTTATGTCATATACCACCCTATTCACCCCGGGCACCTCGTTGACAATGCGGTTGGAGATGCGCGCCAGGACATCATAGGGCAGGCGCGACCAGTCGGCGGTCATGGCGTCATCGCTGGTTACGGCACGGACGGCGACCAAATAACCGTAGGTTCGGAAGTCGCCCATCACCCCCACGCTCTTGACATCGGTGAGGATGGCAAAGCTCTGCCAGAGCTGGCGATAAAGCTGCGCCTTCTTAATCTCGTTCATGACGATGAAATCAGCGCCGCGCAGTATCTCCAGCTTCTCCTCGGTGACCTCGCCGATGATGCGGATGGCCAGACCGGGACCGGGGAAGGGCTGACGCCACACCATTTCCTCAGGGAGCCCTAAAGCCAGCCCTACCTGGCGCACTTCATCTTTAAACAGGTCGCGCAGGGGTTCCAAAAGTTTCAGGGTCATC
The DNA here is from genome assembly GCA_034410425.1 of Dehalococcoidales bacterium. Lineage (GTDB taxonomy): Bacteria > Chloroflexota > Dehalococcoidia > Dehalococcoidales > BS750m-G39 > DUEC01. The sequence continues at coordinate 2,426 of DAOUMQ010000144.1, forward strand.
TTGGCCGGCAGCCCACCGACATTATGGTGGGTCTTTATCTTGGCGGCGGCGCTGGTGGTCAGGGCGCTCTCGATAACGTCGGGATAGAGCGTCCCCTGGGCTAAGAAGTCAACCTTGCCTATCTTCTTGGCCTCTTCCTCAAAGACGTGGATAAATTCTTCGCCTATCACCTTGCGCTTTACCTCCGGGTCGGTTACCTCTTTCAGGCGCTTTAAGAAGCGCTGGCTGGCGTCGACATAGATGATATTCATGCCCAGGTTGAGCTTGAAGACGTTAAAGGTCCTCTCCACTTCCTCGCGGCGCAATAATCCGTGATTGACAAAGATGCAGGTAAGCTGGTCGCCGATAGCGCGGTGGATAAGGGTAGAGACTACCGCCGAATCAACCCCCCCGGAAAGAGCACTAATTACCTTGCCCCTGCCTACCTGCTGCCTGATTTTAGCCGTGCTATCGTTTATGAAGTTGCTCATCGTCCAGTTGCCCTTGCAGCCGCAGACCCCGTAGACGAAGTTCTTGAGGATGGTCTTGCCCTCAGGGGTATGGACGACCTCGGGGTGGAACTGGAGACCGAATACCTTGCCGCCCTTGCTCATGACAGCGAAGGGCGAATTCTCGGTGTAGGCTAAGGCGGTGAAGTCAGGGGGTAGCTTTTCAATCTTATCGCCGTGGCTCATCCAGACCGGTGAGGAAGGGGGCAAATCGGCGAACAGGGGCGAGTCCACCTGGCTCAAGTGAAGAATAGCGTGCCCATACTCGTGCTTGGCCCCCGGGGTAACCTGCCCGCCCAGCTGATGGGCGATGACCTGCATCCCGTAGCATATGCCCAGCACGGGAAGATTTTTCTCGTAGATATAAGACGGGGCCAGAGGCGCCCCCGGTTCATAGACGCTGGCGGGGCCACCGGAGAGGATAAACCCCTTGGGCTTTAAGGGGGCTATCTTTTCCCAGGGGGTATCGGGGGGCAACAGCTCGCAGTATACCTTGCATTCGCGTATGCGCCGGGCGATGAGCATGCTGTACTGCGAGCCGAAGTCAATGACGATTATAGCCTCGCGCTCCGTCTTGGGTTTTGCCTCCTCCACGGCCGCCGGCTGTTCGCCACCCAGTTCCTTGGCAATCTCCAGGTAGGTGGAGACCTCAATATCGCCGCTGGTCTTCACCCGGTGGCTCTTAGCCTGCGTTTGTTTCGCTTTTTCTTTAGCCATTTTATAGAATACAGATTACCACTGTAATCGCTTTTGTTCAAGTAGTCGCCCGCCTTTATACCCCGTTACCACCCATTTTTTGGGCTCCGGCCTAACACTGTGCTATACTGTGGGCAGGAAGAAGGGGCCATGGCCAGCAAACTGCTTTTATCCATCCAGCAACAGGTCGAGAAGGGCATTTCGACGCTTAAAAGAGGGGGCTTAGTCGCCTTCCCCACCGATACCGTCTACGGGCTGGGTGCCGGCATCGGTATTGCCCATGCCGTAGAGCGGGTCTACCGGGTAAAAAAGCGCCCGCGCACTATGCCGCTACCCCTGCTTTTGAGCGATATATCCCAGATAGAGCAGGTTGCCGGCTCGGTGCCTGAGGCCGCTCGGCTCCTAGCCGATAGATTTCTGCCCGGCGCCCTGACCCTGGTGTTACCAAAGTCCCCATCGCTACCGGAGAGCATCGCCGGCGGGGGCAAAACGGTGGCGGTGCGCATACCCGACCACCCCATACCCATCGCCCTGGCTCGGGGCCTGGGGACGCCCATCGTGGGCACCAGCGCTAACCTGAGCGGTCAGCCCAGCGCCCTGACCGCCGACGAAGTCTACGCCCAGCTGGGTGATAAGGTAGAGCTTATTATTGACGGCGGCAGGTGCCCCGGCAGGGAGTCTACCATCGTTGATTTGAGCGGGGAGACCCCCGTAATTCTGCGGGAAGGGGCCATACCAAAAGAAGAGCTTCAAAAGCTATGCCCAAGCATTACCCTGAAGTGAAGGAGGCTTAAAAGCGATGCACATTGCCATCGGCGGCGACCACTGGGGAGTGGAGCTCAAGCAGGCTATCAAGGAGGTGCTTAAAGCCAGCGGGCATGAGTTTGAGGACTTCGGCACGAATACCAACGACCCGGTAGACTACCCCGATATTGCCCAAAAGGTAGCCGAAGGGGTAGCCAAGGGCGACTTTGAGCGCGGCATCCTGATATGCAACAACGGCATTGGCATGAGTATCGCCGCCAACAAGGTCAAGGGGATAAGGGCCGCCCTCTGCTATACCGCCTTCAACGCCCGCCGCACCCGCCAGCACCAGAACGCCAACGTACTATGCCTGGGGGCGGGCAAGGAACAAAAACTAGAGCCGATAGCCGAAATCGTCAACGCCTTCCTCACCTCCCAGTTCGAGGGCGGGCGGCACCAGCGCCGACTGGACAAGATAAGGGCCATGGAGAACCAACAATAGCCGCCAGCTTGACAATAAAGTGGAATTATGTTATTTTATCAACATAATGATTGGTAGCTGCATTGTTTTAGTTCTGGTTACATACACATAATCCGACCGGTGGGTCGTCTCCACACGGGATTAGGGGCCGTCCACACGGGACGGCCTTTTTTATAGACAAAAAAGTAAAGAAGGTGATGAGATGAAAAGCAATACTATTAAACGGGGTATAGAGCGCGCTCCCCACCGGGCTTTACTGCACGCCCTGGGCTGGAGAAGGGCCGATATAAACAAGCCCATCGTCGGCGTCATCAACAGCTTTAACGAGATTGTTCCCGGGCACATACACCTGGCCCAAATCGCCCAGGCGGTCAAGGCCGGGGTGCGCAGTAGCGGGGGGGTGCCCTTTGAGGTCAACACCATCGCCGTCTGTGACGGCATCGCCATGAACCACCCGGGAATGAAATACAGCCTCCCCAGCCGGGAGTTAATCGCCGATTCGGTGGAGATAATGGCCGAAGCCCATGCCTTTGACGCTTTAGTGCTCATCCCTAACTGCGACAAGATAGTCCCCGGGATGCTGATGGCAGCGGTCAGACTGAACCTGCCGGCTATCGTCATCAGCGGCGGCCCCATGCTGGCCGGGCGGAGGATAGTCGAAGGCAAAGTAGAAAGGGTTGATGTCAACACTATATTTGAGGCCGTGGGCCAGGTAGCCGCCGGTAAAATGAGTGAGAAGGAGCTGGAGGCACTGGAGGAGATTGCCTGCCCCGGTTGCGGCAGTTGCTCCGGGATGTTCACCGCCAACACCATGAACTGCCTTACCGAAGCCCTGGGAATGGGGCTGCCCGGTAACGGCACCATCCCCGCGGTTGACGCCCGGCGAATACAGCTGGCCGAAAGGGCCGGCGAGCAGGTCATGAAACTCTGGTTCAATAAAATTCGGCCCAGGGATATCGTGACCAGGGACGCTCTGCATAATGCCTTTACCGTTGATATGGCGCTGGGGGGCAGCACCAATTCCGTTCTGCACCTTATCGCCATAGCCCATGAGGCCGGGGTCGATTTCCCATTATCAACGATAAACGAGATAAGCCAGCGCACCCCTCACCTGTCACGGATGAGGCCCGTCGGCGATTACCACCTTGAGGACCTAGACCGCGCCGGCGGCATCACCGCCCTGATGAAAGAGCTGAAGAAACTGCTAAAGCCAAAGGCAAGAACGGTATCGGGGAAATCGGTGGCTAAGATTATCGCCAAAGCCAAGGTCCTGGACAGCGAGGTTATCCGACCCATAGACAAGCCTCACTCGCCCACCGGGGGCATCGCCGTCCTCTTCGGCAATCTGGCCCCTGAAGGAGCGGTGGTGAAAAGAGCCGCCGTAGCCCTGAGCATGATGGTCCACAAGGGAAAAGCCAGGGTCTTTGACTCTGAAGAAGAAGTCACCAGGGCTATCATGCACCAAAAGATAAAGTCAGGGGAAGTACTGGTCATCCGCTATGAAGGACCTAAA
>DAOUMQ010000145.1:0-3964 GCA_034410425.1 Dehalococcoidales bacterium
AAGGGCCACATCCATAACCTGGACGAGTTCTACTTCCTGGCCAGAGCCATACTGGTCAAGAGCGAAGCCTACTACGACCAGTACGATATCGCCTTCCAGCAGTACTTCCAGGGCGTGGAAGCCCCCGAGGAGATTAGCCAGGAGGTGATGGAGTGGCTCAAAGACCCCCTGAACCGCATGTTCTTGAGTGAGGAGGAGCAGGCCCTCTTTGAGAGCATGGACTTCGATAAGCTGATAGCGGAGCTGGAAAAACGCTTAGAAGAGCAGACCGAACAGCACGATGGCGGCGGTCACTGGATAGGGCGGGGGGGCACCTCTCCCTTCGGGCATTCCGGCTATCACCCGCGGGGCATCAGAATCGGGGGGCAGTCGGGGGGAAGACACGCCGTGCAGATCGCCCAGGAGAGGCGTTTTAAGAACTACCGCAGCGATTTGACCCTGGACGTCCGCCAGGTGGGCATGGCGCTTAAGAAACTGCGCCAGCTTCGCCGCACCGGCGCCGAGGACGAACTAGACCTGGAGGGGACCATCAAGGCTACCGCCAAGAACGCCGGCGACCTTGATTTCATCTGGCAGCGGAGCCGCAAGAATACGGTCAAACTACTGCTTCTAATGGATGTCGGCGGCTCCATGGAGCCCTTCGCTCAACTCTGCAGTCGGCTCTTCTCGGCGGCCCACTCCAGCACCCATTTCAAGGACTTCCAGTACTACTACTTCCACAACTGCATCTACGATTATCTCTACCGGGATATCGAGCGGGAAGATGCCGTCAGCACCCTCCACATTCTGCACACCCTGGAGCCCGACTACAAGCTCTTGCTGGTGGGCGACGCCAGGATGGGGCCCTGGGAGCTGACCGAGCGCTACGGGGCAATTAATTATTACGAGCGCAACGAGATACCGGGCATACTCTGGCTGAAAAGAATCCGCGACCACTTCGACCACTGCGTCTGGCTCAACCCCGACGACCAGCGCTTCTGGATCCACGCCACGGTGCAGATGATTGGCAAGCTCTTTCCCATGTACCCGCTAACCCTGGAAGGATTAGAGCGGGCGGTGGGCAAGCTGGTGGTGAAGAGGTAATGGGGGTATAATGGCTATATTGAATGGTTTTACATTAGAACTACGAGGGTAAAACCAGCAATTAGTGCCAAGATGCCCATCGCTAACAGGCCATATAGAGTATTTAGTTTCATTCGATTACTCACTTTGAATCCTCCTCCTGCTATATAATTCCCCGAAAGCTGTGAACTCTTGTCGAACGTGTCTTGCCTACATCAGCGTAGAAGGCACAAAACATTCATCGCTTGGAACTGTAGCTGTAGTTACCACTGCCGGAACGTCGTGCTTTGTTAGCTCGGCGGCATGAGGGACAGCGCTTAGGCTCATTGGTAAAGCCTTTAGCTTCGAAGAACTCTTGTTCTCCAGCGCTGAAAGTAAAGGTAGTCCCACAATCGGAACATTGGATAGACTTGTCCTGAAAACTCATTGGATGACCTCCCTTCTCCTAATAATTGGCTAGAGTAAGGTCATCCAACGCTTAAGTAAATCTGAGGTTAACTTAATTAAGTATCTAATAACCTAAACTGAAACCACTATATATAGTATACACTAAAGGGAAGCACTTTGCAACTTAGTGCAGGCACTTTCGTCAGAGAGTTTTATACAAGAATACCTCCCTTTGTAGTAACATTCTGACGAGAGGTGAAATTCACTGTTCGACACTACTCAAACCCATACCACTTAGCCAGGCTAGCCAGCGGCTCCCTCTCCGAGCGGAAACTGTTTATGGGGTCTTCCTCATCGGGGTAGCCGATGGCAATTCCCAGCACGATGAGCTTTGAGTCGGGGATGCCCAGCGCCTGCCTCAAGACACCGGGGTAGTTAACCGCCTGCGCCTGAGCCACCGTGCCCAGCCCGTGGTCGGTGGCCAGGAGCATGATGTTCTCGGCGACCAGACCGCAATCAAAGAGCAGCCAGGCGTTGATGCCCTCGTCCTGAAAGTAAAAGTCGCGGTCGATAAGGATATAGATGACGGCCGGGGCGCCGTAGTTGCCCAAGCCCTGCAGACGCCACCAGCCCCTGCCCTCCCTGTCCTCCCGCTTTATCCCCTTGATTTCCTGCTCGGTAGCCATCAGCCGGCCGACGCGGCTGACATAGGGCTCGGGGAAGCCCCAGGGGCGGGCGATATCGAGGGTGGGTTCCTCGTCCAGCCTGGCAACCAGGCTCTGCTTTATCTCCTCAAGCTTGCTGCCGCCGACGATGACGAACTCCCAGGGCTGGGTGTTGGCCCAGGAAGGCGCCCTCAGCGCCAGCTCCATTATCTCTTTTAGAATCTTCCGGGGGATGGGGGCGGGCTTAAAGGCCCGGGTGCTCTTTCTCTTGTTGACGGCGGTTGTTATATCCATAAATGTCCTCCTATCAATGGTGGCCAAGTGACCAGATTATTTCAAGGTTTTCCCTCTAGCTAACGCTTCCGCTCGCTGCTTTATGCCCAACAGCATGCGGCGTTCCATGACAAAGCTGATGGGGTCGGTAAAGACCCGCCAGGCGATGGTGTTCATCGGGTTGGGGTTATAGTCCAGCCGGGAGCGCACCAGCAGGCGGGTAGTTTTAGCCGACCTTTCCAGAAAGAAGACCCAGTTGCTGTTGACGTAGCGGGCGGGCATCTCCTCGCCCAGCTCGAAGAAGGCCCTGGTATCCAGGTCAACCCGGGTGTGAAAGACGAGCGCCCTCTCCGGCTCCAGAGCCGACACCGTTAGCGGCATTATCCGGGGGTGCATCCATATCCTGTCGCCGAGCTTGAGGTTTTGCAGTTCGGGAATAACCCGCCGGGTGGAATGGCCGTCAATGAAACCAGCCGCCCCGGACATAGCCTCCAGGAAATCGTAGCTGTACCAGCCGCCGCGCTTTAAGCCGAACTGCAACAGCCAGGGCCAGACGGCGGCGGGGGGAGCCTGAATCGTTATCGCCCGGGTGGCTTTCATCCTGGGGCGGGGGACCAGCTCGTCGCCGGGAAGCTTCCTTTCGGCTTCGGCGGGTGTGGCGCCCCAGCGGCGGTACCAGCCCTTGAGGAGGGGGCTTAAGGTGCAGACGGCGATGATGAAGGCGGCGCCGACTATGCCCTCAGCGATGGCGGTTATACTGAGATTTTTCCTGGCCATGATAGTTAATCTGCCACCAGCTTCTGGCCGGCGCTAAAAGCCTGTTTTAAGGCATCGGGGCGCTTTGTTATCGCCCCCTTCTCGTCCATGCCGGGACAGAGCAAATCGCCGGCGTATTCAACATCAATGACCTTGAACAGGGCCCTCACCGTCGCCAGCGACGGCTCGAAGAGCCTGGCCAGCTTCATGCCGCCGACGGCGATAAACAGGCCCTTCCTCGGCCGCCCATCGCCCAGAGGGGGCTTTTCCAGGATATACTTCCTCGCCCAGAGCGCCTGACAGCGGTCAACCATCGCCTTGGCCTGGGCGGTTAGTCCCATAAAATGCACCGGCGAAGCCAGCACGATTCTGTCCGCCTTTTCCAGCTCTCGGTACACCATCTGCATATCGTCCTTGATGCGGCAGACGCCCGCCTCGAAACAGGCGTCGCAGTGCTGGCAGGGGGTAATATCAAGGTCGTTGAGGATAATGGTCTTTACTGAAGCCCCCTGGCTGGCGGCGCCCTTCAGCACCTCGGCCAAGAGCAGGTCGGTGTTACCGCCGCGCCGGGGACTGCCGGCAATGCCCAGAACTCTCAATTTATGCCTCCTTCAACATAGCTCAGGAGCTCCGCCTCCCTGGCCCTCATCTGGAGCTCCAAATCGGGCTTATCGTGCTCATAGCCCAGGAGGTGAAGCAGGCCGTGGATGATGAGAATAGTCAGCTCTTTCTTTACCGAGTGGCGGTGCTCCTCGGCCTGTATCTCCGCCTGAGGGTAGGCGATAATGACCTCGCCCAGGTGGAGAACGCCGTCGGGGGGC